>JAYSCA010000543.1:0-2534 GCA_041915165.1 Ideonella sp. | reverse complement strand
CATCTGCATGCCGCTGCCCTTCGACCGCGGCTACCACACGCCGGCCTTCGACACCGTCACCAAGGCCTTCCTGAAGTACTACAAGGCCATCAAGCTGGGCGCGCCCCGCGTGCCGCTCTACTCCTGCGCCACCACCGGCCTGTTCCCGGACGGCGCCACCGCCATCCGCCAGACGGCCGCGTCGCAGTGGTCCACCACGGTGCGCTTCCGCGAGACGATCCAGCAGATGCACGACGACGGCGTGCGCTGGTTCATCGAGGTCGGCCCCTCGGCCAACCTGACGGCCTTCGTGAACGACATCCTGGCCGGGCGCGACTACGTGGCCGTGGCCACCAACCAGCGCAAGCGTCCGGGCGTGGACCAGTTCCTGATGGTGCTGGGCCAGCTCTGGGTCAACCGCAAGCCGGTCGCCTTGGGCAAGCTGTTCGAGCAGCGCTCGCTGCAGCAGGTGTCGCTGGGCGACCTGTCGGTGCCCAAGGCCAAGGGCATTCTGCTGGACAACACCATGCCGCAGATGCACCTGACCGAGGCAGAACGTGTCCAGTTGGGGACGCTCGCTGCCCCCACGGTGGTGCGTGCCGTGGCCGCCGAAGCGGTGGCTGCCCCGGTGACACCGGCGGAGGGGCCCCGTCCCGCGGCCGAGTCACCCCTGGTGGCCGAGACGCCCGACGAAGAGGCCGAGTTGGTGTTGCGCCAGCAGGTCATGGGCGAGTATTTCGACATGATGCGGGGTTTCCTGGCGCAGCAGCAGTCGGTGATGGACCGCTTCCAGCCCGAGGCCTTCGAGGGCGATGAGACCGTTGCCCTGGACCCGGTCACGGCCGCCACCGGGTTTCTGGACGAGATCCTGGAGCAGGATGCCGAGCACCTGGTGGCCCGCAGCGCGCTGAGCCTGGCACGCGACAACTTCCTGCGTGACCATGTGCTGTCGGGGCGGGTGGATCCCCAGGACGCCGTGCTGGGCCTGTCCTGTGTGCCGATGATGGTCAGCCTGGAGATCATGGCCCAGGCCTGCGCGGTCCTGGCCGGCAGCGTCAACGTCACCGTGATCGAGCATGTCCGCGCTTTCGACTGGATTGCGCTGGATGCGGGCGAGGTGGCGCTGACCGTCGAGGTTCGTGTGCTCGACGGGGCGCAGCAGCGCTATGCGGCGGTGCTGTCCGGTCCGTCGGGCAAGCTGGTCAGTGGCGAGTTCCTGTTCCAGCCCGTCTGGCAGCTGCCTGGCCTGACGCCCCTGACCGAATGGCGCCGTTCGCTGTGGAACGACGAGGAGCTCTACACCTGTGGCATGTTCCACGGGCCGGTGTTCCAGAGCATCACCCACATCGACGGCTGGGACGATGCCGGCATCGACTGCCAGCTCTCGCCGGTGAGCCTGCGCGACTTCTTCACGCCGGGGCAGCCCACCCAGCTGGTGCTCAACCCGGTGCTGCTGGATGCCATGGGTCAGTTGGCCGCCTACTGGATCGCGCAGTTCGTGGGCACGGACTTCAACTGCTTCCCGTCGACCATCGACCGCATCGAGCTCTACACGCCCTGTCCGGCGGATCTGCCGCAGCTGCGCCTGCTGGCGCGTCAGCATTCGCTGGATCCGTCGAGCAATGACGTGACCGCCCCGCGGGCCTGGCAGTTCGAATGCCTGGACGCGCAGGGGCAACCGCTGGTGCGGGTGCGCAACCTGGTGAACGTCTTCTTCCCGGTGCCGAACCGGTTCTACCAGGTCCGACGTGACCCCTTGAATGGCTGGCTGGGGCAGCCGATGTCGGTCGGGGCGGAGCGCGGCACGCTGGTGTGGGCGCTGGAGCACCTGCCGGAGGATTTCTGCAGCCAGTCGGCCAACATCTTCCTGCGCATCCTGGCCCACATCTACCTCAGCGCCGAAGAGCGGGAGGAATGGGCGGCACTGACCGGCAACACCCGCCACAAGCGGCAGTGGTTGCTGGGCCGCGCCTGCATCAAGGAGGCCGTGCGCCACTGGATTGCCCAGCAGACCGGGGAGTGGCTGTATTCATCGGAGATCGTGGTCCGCCACGACGCGCTGGGGGCGCCCTGGGTGGACGGCGAGTGGCGGGACCAGCTGATCGCCGCGCCGGAGATTTCGCTCACCCACAACGACTGGGGCAGCGTGGTGGCGGTGAACCCGCCGCAGGTGCCGGTCGGGGTCGATGCCGAGCAGTGGGGGCGCATCCGCAGCCCGGAGCTGTTCGCCGAGTCCCTGAGCGAGCAGGAACGCTCGGCGCTTGGCGCGATTCCTGCTGGGCAGCACAGCGAGCACCTGCTGGCCTTGTGGTGCGCCAAGGAAGCGGCGGCGAAGTGTCTGGGAACGGGCTTGCAGGGACAGCCGGAGAAATTCGAGGTTCGGTTTCTGGATGCCGCGGGGCAGAATGCTCAGGTGATGCACGACACAATGCAGGTGGAGGTGTCGTTGTATCGGGATGCCCAGTCCGTGATCGCCTTGGCAGTCGAGCAGAGCCACCGCGCCGAGCTGTCCTGAGGTGGAGTAAGCCGTCATGCCTGTCGCACAAGTCCATGGT
>JAYSCA010000542.1:0-2534 GCA_041915165.1 Ideonella sp. | reverse complement strand
AAGGCCAGCACGCAGGTCGGGCTGGCGTGGATGCCCAGCTTGTGCTCGATCGAGACGCAGCGCACGTCGTTGCGCGCGCCCAGGCTGCCGTCGGCGTTGACCAGGAACTTCGGCACCACGAACAGCGAGATGCCCTTCACGCCTTCGGGCGCGGTGGGCGTGCGGGCCAGCACCAGGTGAACGATGTTGTCGGTGAGGTCGTGCTCGCCGTAGGTGATGAAGATCTTCTGGCCGTGGATGCGGAAGCTGCCGTCGCCCTGCGGGACGGCCTTGGTGCGCACGGCCGCCAGGTCGGAGCCGGCCTGCGGCTCGGTCAGGTTCATCGAGCCGGTCCACTCACCCGTCACCATCTTGGGCAGGTACATGGCCTTCTGCTCGGGCGTGCCGCACAGCTGCAGCGACTCGATCGCGCCGCGCGTCAGCATCGGGCACAGCGTGAACGAGGTGTTCGAGGCGTTCCACATTTCCTCGACCATGGCCGAGATGATGTGGGGCAGGCCCTGGCCACCGAAGTCGGTGGGGCAGGACAGGGCGTTCCAGCCGCCGTCCACGAACTGGCTGTAGGCCTGCTTCCAGCCCGGGGCGGTGGTGACTTCACCGTCCTTCCATTGGGCACCCTCACGGTCGCCAGGCACGTTGATGGGCGAGAGCACGCCGTTGGCGAACTTGCCGGCCTCCTCCAGGATGGCGTCGGCCAGCTCGGCATTGACCTCCTCGTTGCCGGGCAGGGCCGCCACGGCGTCGAGGTCGGCCAGCTCGCGCAGCACGAACTGCATGTCCTTCAGGGGGGCGATGTATTCACTCATGGTTCTTCGTTGGTTGTTGCAGTGAGAGAAAAAGAAAGAGGGCGTGGCTCAGTCGTAGCGGTAGAAACCGTGGCTGGTCTTGCGGCCCAGGCGGCCTGCGGCGACCATTTCCTTGAGCAGCGGGGCCGGGCGGTACTTCGGATCGTTGAAGCCGTCGTAGAAGACGTTCATCACCGCCAGCAGGGTGTCCAGACCGATCATGTCGGCCAGCGCCAAGGGGCCGATCGGGTGGTTGCAGCCCAGCTTCATGCCGGCGTCGATGTCTTCGGCCGTGGCGGCACCCTCGGCCAGCACGAACACGGCTTCGTTGATCATCGGGCAGAGGATGCGGTTGACCACGAAGCCCGGTTGGTTCTTGACCGTGATCGGGGTCTTGCCCAGCTGCTGGGCGAAGGCCACGGCCAGGGCGTGGGTGGCGTCGTTGGTCTGCAGACCGCGGATCACCTCCACCAGGGCCATCATCGGCACCGGGTTGAAGAAGTGCAGGCCGATCACGCGCTCGGGCTTGGCCAGCACGGCGGCCATCTGGGTGATGGAGATCGACGAGGTGTTGGAGGCGATCACGGTGCTGTCACCCACCAGGCCTTCGACCTGACGCAGGATGCGCAGCTTGAGCTCCAGGTTCTCGGTGGCAGCCTCGATCACCAGGTCGGCACCCTTCAGGTCGTCGTAGCTGGTGCTGCCCTTGACCAGGGCCAGCGCGGCGTCGCGCTGGGCTTCGGTCAGCTTTTCCTTCTTGATCAGGCGGTCCAGGCTCTTGGTGATGGTGGCGATGCCGTGCTGCACGGCCGCGTCCGAGATGTCCACCATCGTGACCGGAACGCCCGCGACGGCGCAGGCCTGCGCAATGCCGTTGCCCATGGTGCCGGCGCCGATCACGCCAATGTGCTGAATGCTCATGTTGAGTCCTCGGGGTTGATGAAACGGATGTGGGGCGCCTGAGCGCCCCGATGCAAAAAAAGCCGTCTGTGATGATGCGCCGGCCAGATGCCGGCGGTGTTACATGCTGCGCCGGTACTGTCCTCCAACCTCGAACAGCGCCGAGGTGATCTGGCCCAGCGAACAACAGCGTACCGCGTCCATCAACACACTGAACACATTGGTGTTGTCGATGACCGCCTGCTGCAGCCGGGCAAGCTGCACCGGTGCCTCGGCCGCGTGGCGGGCGTGGAAGTCGGCCAGGCGCTGCAGCTGGGATTGCTTTTCCTCCTCGGTGGAGCGGGCCAGCTCGATGTGCTCGGGCACCGGGTCCCCTTTGGGGTTGCGGAAGGTGTTGACGCCGATGATGGGGTACTCGCCGGTGTGCTTGAGCATCTCGTAGTGCATGCTCTCTTCCTGGATCTTGCTGCGCTGGTAGCCCGTCTCCATCGCGCCCAGCACGCCGCCGCGCTCGGCGATCTTCTCGAACTCGGCCAGCACCGCCTCTTCCACCAGCTCGGTCAGCTCGTCGATGATGAAGGCGCCCTGGCTGGGGTTCTCGTTCTTGGCCAGGCCCCACTCGCGGTTGATGATCAGCTGGATGGCCATGGCGCGGCGCACGCTGTCCTCGGTCGGCGTGGTGATGGCCTCGTCGAAGGCGTTGGTGTGCAGGCTGTTGCAGTTGTCGTAGATGGCGATCAGGGCCTGCAGTGTGGTGCGGATGTCGTTGAACTGGATCTCCTGCGCGTGCAGGCTGCGGCCGCTGGTCTGGATGTGGTACTTGAGCTTCTGGCTGCGCTCGTTGGCGCC
>JAYSCA010000541.1:0-2536 GCA_041915165.1 Ideonella sp. | reverse complement strand
GTCGCAGGCGCGGACGAGGGCGGCATCGTCCGGCCGCAGCTCCCCCAGCACCCGCAGCAGGCAGTCGCCGAGGCGGTCCACCGGCGCCAGCCCGGGCGCGCGCGGGTCGGCCGCTTCCTGGGGCAGGGCTTCGCTCACCGGCTCCTGGGGGCGCTGCGTCCGCCAGTGGTCCGTCATCGCATGGCGGGCCACCTGGAACAGCCAGGCCCGCGGCTGCGCGATGGTGCAAAAGGCCTCGCCCTGCCGCAGCGCGCGCAGGAAGACCTCTTGCAGCAGGTCCTCGGCCAGGGCGTTTTCCCCCAGGTGGTGGCGCAGGTAGGCGCGCAGCTCGCGCTCGTGCGCACGCCAGGCGCTCGCCACGCAGGACAGGCCGTCCCGCGCCAGAGCGTCCGGGGCGGCCATCGCTCAGCCCTGCGGGGCCACCAAGGCCCCCAGCGCCGCCAGGCCGACCGGCGGCTCGGGCCGCCAGGGCACCGCGTACAGCCGCCGCGCCAGGCCACCGGCCACGCGCTCGACCTGGCGCTGCTCACCGGCCAACCGGGCCTGCAGCAGCGGGTCGTGGGTGCCGGCCGCCAGCAGCGAGCGGTTGAGCACCCAGGCATAGGGCTCGACCCGGGCCCGCCGCAGGTCCTCCTGCAGCGCCGCCGCCTGGGACACCGGCGTCACCTCGGGCAGCGTGACCAGGATCACCCGGGTGTAGTCCGGGTCCTGCAACCGCATCAGCGGCGTCACCAGGTGCAGGGACTGGCCCTCGAACTCGCGCGTCATCTGCCGGTGGTAGGCGCCAGTGGCGTCCATCAGCAGCAGGGAGTGGCCGGTCGGCGCGGTGTCCAGCACCACGAAGGCGCTGCGCGCCTCGGCCACCGTGCGGGAGAAGGCGTGGAACACCGCCACCTCCTCGGTGCAGGGCGACTGCAGGTCTTCCAGCAGCAGGGCCTGCTCACCCGCGTCCAGCCCGGGCGAGCGGGCCGTCATGATCTTGTCGATATAGCGCGCCGTCTCGGCCTTGGGGTCGATGCGGCTGACGCTCAACCCGGGCAGCGAGCCCGCCAGCGTGATGTCCAGGTGGTTGGCCGGGTCGGTGGTGCTCAGATGCACCGCGTGGCCGCGCTGCACCAGGCCCACCGCCAGGGCCGCGGCCAGCGTCGTCTTGCCCACGCCGCCCTTGCCCATCACCATGATGAGCCCGTGGCCGGCCTCGGCCAGTTGATCCACCAGCCGGGCCAGCGGGTCCGCCGGCAAGGCCGGCAAGGCCGTCGGCGGCGTGGCCGGGGCCCAGGGCGTGTCGCTCAGCAGTTGGCGCAGCGCCGGCACGCCGATGGTGTCGAACGGCCGCAGCGGCACCTGCACCTGCGGCAGCGCGCGCAGGGCCTCGGGCAGGTCGGCCAGCGCCTCGCCCTCCTGGCGTTCCATGGCCTGGGCCACCGCGTCGGTGGCGTCGCTGGCATGGAAGACGCCGTTGACCGCCAGGCGCTGGTGGCGCAGCCCCAGCGCCGCCAGTTCCTGCGCGCTGCGCGCGGCCTCGCCCAGGGCGCTGCGCTCGGCCCGGGCCACCAGCACCACCGTCGTACGGGCCGGGTCCGTCAGGGCCGCCAGCGCCGCGTTGAAACGCGACTCCTGCATCTTCAGGCCCGAGTGCGGCCCCAGGCAGGAGGCGCCGCGGTCGTTGTCCTTCAGAAAACCGCTCCAGGCCTGCGGCAGGCTGAGCAGCCGCAGGGTGTGGCCGGTGGGCGCGGTGTCGAACACCACATGGTCAAAGCCCGGCGCCCCCGAGGCCAGCAGGTTGGAGAACTCGTCGAAGGACGCGATCTCGGTCGTGCAGGCGCCCGAAAGCTGTTCCCGCACCGTGCCCCGCTCCTCGTCGGAGGCCTCGTGCATCTGCTCGAGCACCCGCTGGCGGTAGTGCTCGGCCGCCACCTGCGGGTCGATGTTGAGCACCGACAGCCCCGGCACCGCCGGCACCGCCACGGGCTCGTTGCGCAAGGGCACGCCCAGCATCTCGTCCAGGTTGGACGCGGCGTCGGTGCTGACCAGCAGCACCCGGCGCCCGGCGTCGGCCAACTGGATGGCGGTGGCGGTGGACAGCGAGGTCTTGCCGACCCCGCCCTTGCCCGTGAAAAACAGGTAACGGGTGGCTTGCGGAAGGAGGTTCATGCGCGGTGTTCGTACCAGTTCTTGCTGTGGTTCACCCAGCGAACCACCAGCAGCATCACCGGCACCTCGATCAGCACCCCCACCACCGTGGCCAGCGCGGCGCCGGATTCAAAGCCAAACAGGCTGATCGCGGCGGCCACCGCCAGTTCAAAGAAGTTGCTGGCCCCGATCAGTGCCGAGGGACAGGCCACATTGTGGGCCTCGCCCACACGCCGGTTCAGCCAGTAGGCCAGCCCCGCATTGAAAAACACCTGGATCAGGATGGGCACCGCCAGCATGGCGATGACCAGCGGCTGCTGCAGGATGGCCCGGCCCTGGAAGGCAAACAGCAGCACCAGGGTGGCCAGCAGCGCGGTGATGGACCAGGGGCCGATCTTGGCCA
>JAYSCA010000540.1:0-2539 GCA_041915165.1 Ideonella sp. | reverse complement strand
CAACGACTCGGTCACCAAGAGCAAGTTCGACAACCTGTACGGCTGCCGCGAATCGCTGGTGGACGGCATCAAGCGCGCCACCGACGTGATGGTGGCCGGCAAGATCGCCGTGGTCTGCGGTTACGGCGATGTGGGCAAGGGCTCGGCCCAGGCGCTGCGCGCCCTGAGCGCCCAGGTCTGGGTGACCGAGGTCGACCCGATCAACGCCCTGCAGGCCGCGATGGAAGGCTTCCGCGTGGTGACGATGGAATGGGCCGCCTCGCAGGCCGACATCTTCGTGACCACCACCGGCAACCGCGACGTGATCCGCTATGAGCACATGGCGGCGATGAAGAACAACGCCATCGTCTGCAACATCGGCCACTTCGACAACGAGATCCAGGTCGCCAAGCTGGAAGAACACTGCCAGTGGGAAGAGATCAAGCCCCAGGTGGACCATGTGATCTTCCCGGACGGCCACCGCATCATCCTGCTGGCCAAGGGCCGGCTGGTGAACCTGGGCTGCGCCACCGGCCACCCCAGCTACGTGATGAGCTCCAGCTTCGCCAACCAGACCCTGGCGCAGATCGAGCTGTTCACCCGCCCGGACGACTACGCCGCCGGTCAGGTCTACGTGCTGCCCAAGAAGCTCGACGAGAAGGTGGCCCGCCTGCAGCTGACCACGCTCAACGCCCAGCTCACCACGCTGACGCCCGAGCAGGCCGCCTACATCGGCGTGCCGGTTGAAGGTCCGTACAAGCCGGATTCGTACCGGTACTGAGCCCGTGCGCGCCGACCAGCTTCTGGTTCAGCAGGGCCTGGCGCCCAGCCGGTCGGCCGCCCAGCGGCTGATCGAGCGCGGTGCCGTGCGCTGGCTGGGCCCACGCGGCTGGCAGCCGCCCAAGAAGGCGGGCGAAGACCTGCCCGAGGGCTGCGAGATCGAGGTCACCGACGATGCCGAGCTGCGCTGGGCCTCACGCGGCGGCCTCAAGCTCGAAGGTGCGCTGCCCGAGGCCGGCCTGGACCTGCAGGGCGCGGTGGCCTTGGACGTGGGCCAGAGCACCGGCGGCTTCACCGACGTGCTGCTGCACGCCGGCTGCCGCCAGGTGGTGGGCGTGGACGTGGGCCGCGATCAGTTGCTGCCCCGGCTGCGCCAGGACCCGCGGGTGACCGCGCTGGAAGGCGTCAACGCCCGCGAGCTCAGCCCCGCCGCGCTCGGAACGGCCTGGCCGGCAGCGGGTTTCGACCTCATCACCGGCGACCTGTCCTTCATCTCGCTGACCCTGGTGCTGCCGGCGCTCAGCACGCTGCTGGCGCCGAACGGCACGCTGCTGATGCTGGTCAAACCGCAGTTCGAGCTGCAGCCGACCGACATCGGCAAGGGCGGGCTGGTGAAGGACCCGGCGGCCTACGCCCGGGTCGAGACCCGGCTGCGCGAGGCCTGCACGGCCTGCGGCCTGACCGTGAGCGCCTGGCGCGACAGCCCCATCACCGGCGGCGACGGCAACCGTGAATTTTTCGTTCAGGCGCGACGTGCCTGAACCCTGGAGCATCCCACCATGACCCCCGACTTTCCCCTGAGCCTGGAGTTCTTCCCGCCCAAGACGCCCGAGGGCGCCGAGAAGCTGGCCGCCGCACGCCAGCAGCTCTACGCGCTGGACCCGGTCTTCTGCTCGGTGACCTACGGCGCCGGCGGCTCGACCCAGGACGGCACGCTGCAGACGGTACAGGCCATCCTGGCCGAAGGCCACGACAGCGCCTCGCACTTCACCTGCGTGGGCGCCACCGGCGACTCGGTGCGCGAGAAGCTGGCCCAGTTCCAAGCCATGGGCCTGCGCCGCCTCGTCGCCCTGCGCGGCGACCTGCCCAGCGGCTACGGCAGCATGGGCGAGTTCCGCCACGCCAGCGAGCTGGTGGCCTTCATCCGCGCCGAGACGGGTGACCACTTCCATCTGGAGGTGGCCGCCTATCCCGAGATGCACCCGCAGGCGCGCAGCCCGCAGGCCGATCTGCAGGCCTTCGCCACCAAGGTGGCCGCCGGCGCCAGCTCGGCCATCACCCAGTTCTTCTTCAACGCCGACGCCTACTTCCGCTTCGTGGACGAGGCCCGCGCGCTGGGTGTGACCGTGCCCATCGTGCCCGGCATCATGCCGATCACCAATGCCAGCGGCATCCTGCGCTTCGCCGACAGCTGCGGCGCGGACATCCCGCGCTGGATCCGCCTGCGCCTGCAGAGCTTCGGCGACGACAGCGCCAGCATCAAGGCCTTCGGCCTGGAAGTGGTGACCGCGCTGTGCGAGCGCCTGCGCGCCGGCGGCGCCCCGGGGCTGCATTTCTACACGATGAACCAGAGCGGTCCGACGCTGGAGATCTGCCGCCGGCTGGGGCTGATGTGACCGGCCCGTGGCCAGATGTTGCGCGCGCGCGTCAGCCCCACCCGCTGAATCTGACGCAGATCAAGTCACATCCGCCGGTCAGCCCGAGCATGGGGGTGGTTTGCGCCGACGCAGGTTGACTTCGGTCCATTCACGGTGCAATCCATTTCAGACCGCAGGGTCTT
>JAYSCA010000539.1:0-2540 GCA_041915165.1 Ideonella sp. | reverse complement strand
TCGGCCTTCTGCACCTCGGAGAAGCCGGTGGTGCCGATGACCATCTTGACGCCGGCCTGGCGGCAGGCGGCCAGGTGGGCCACGGTGCCCTCGGGGCGGGTGAAGTCGATCAGCACATCGGCCTGCGACAGGCCCTGGGCCAGGTCGTCGGTGATGGCCACGCCGCTGGTCACGCCCAGCCAGGCGGTGGCGTCCAGGCCGATGGTGGGGCTGCCGGCGCGGTCCAGCGCGCCGGCCAGCACGCAGTCGGGGGCGGCCTGCACGGCTTCGATCAGCATGCGGCCCATGCGGCCGCTCGCACCGGCAATCGCGATGCGCAGGGAAGGGGTGGCGGAATTCACGGGTTCTCCAGCGGGGGGTAGCTGCGCTTGGCGCCCTGGGGCTGGGCCTCGGTGGGCTCGGGGGCCTTGGGCACGGGCAGCGCGGCGCGCTCCTCATCCGTCAGCATCAGCTTGCGCTCGGGCAGGGGCTCGGCGCGCTGGCGGGTGATGGAAGCGACGAATTCATCTTCGGAGGGCAGTTCCGGCGCGTCGATGGACTTCACCGACTCCCCGTCGAACCAGATCACGACCGAGCGCTTCTGCGGCTCGGTGCCCTGGCGCTTGATCGTGAAGACATAGTCCCAGCGGTCAGCGTGGAACGGGTCGGCCAGCAGCGGCGAGCCCAGCGCGTCGCGCACGTCGGTGCGGCTGCTGCCGGGGTGGATGCGGGCCAGCATTTCGCGGGTCACGACGTTGCCCTGCACGACCTCGACCTTGTAGGGCGTGATCACGCTGGTGATGCCTTCGCTCATGGTGCGGGAGATCAGGGTGCAGCCGCTCAGCAGGCCGGCGGCCAGGGGCAGGGCGAGTGCGACAATCCGGGGGGACAAAGGCATACGGATGGCCGCTCTGTGCGGCGGGGCAGCGGCACGGGGCCGGAACAACCCCAGCCGTTCATGGAAACGGTGGGGCTCGCTATGATGCGCCGATTCTAGCGGTCCCGCCGGCGCTGTTCCCGGGCCAGGAGACACCATGACCAGCCATGTAGACGAACTGAAGAACAGTGGCCTGAAGGCCACGCTGCCGCGCATCCGCATCCTCGAGATCTTCCAGAAGGCGCAGCTGCGCCACATGACCGCCGAAGATGTGTTCAAGGCCCTGCTGGCCGAGGGGTCGGACATCGGCCTGGCCACCGTCTACCGGGTGCTGATGCAGTTCGAGCAGGCTGGCATCCTGGAGCGCAGCCATTTCGAATCCGGCAAGGCGGTCTTCGAGCTCAACGAGGGCCAGCACCACGACCATCTGGTGTGTCTGACCTGTGGCCGGGTCGAGGAGTTCTACGACCCCGCGATCGAGGCCCGGCAACGCGCGATTGCCGAAGAACACGGCTTCGCGCTGCAGGACCATGCGCTGGCGCTCTACGCCACCTGCGTCAAGCCGCAGTGCGAGCACCGCGCCACGGTGGTCAAGGCTCCGCTGACGAGTTCATTGCCGCCTGGTGACGGGCAATGAATTCCTTGTAGGTGTCGATGCCGCGCAGCTGCAGGATGGTGTTGCGCACCGCGGCTTCCACCAGCACGGCCAGGTTGCGGCCGGCGTCCACCGCGATCACCGCCTTCTGCACCGGCACGCCCAGGATGGTCTCGTGCAGCGGCTCGTAGGGCAGGCGCTCAAACTCGCGCTCCAGCGTTTCCTTGCGCACCAGGTGGACGATCAGCTTGAGCCGCATCTTGCGGCGCACGGCGGTCTCGCCAAAGATGGCCTTGATGTCCAGCAGGCCGATGCCGCGCACCTCCAGCAGGTTCATCAGCAGCTCGGGGCAGCGGCCCTCCAGCGTGTTCTGCGCGATGCGGTAGAGGTCCACCGCGTCGTCGGCCACCAGACCGTGGCCGCGTGAGATCAGCTCCAGCCCCAGTTCGCTCTTGCCCAGGCCGGATTCGCCGGTCAGCAGCACGCCCAGGCCCAGGATGTCCATGAACACGCCATGGCGGGTGGTGCGCTCGGCCAGGTTCTGGGTGAGCGAGCTGCGCACCACGTCGATCACGTAGCCGGCCGGCTGGTCGGTGACGAACAGCGGGATCTCGGCCCGGTCGCACAGCGCCACCAGCCGGTCGGGCGGGTGCTGGCCGTCGGCCACGATGATGACCGGCGGCTCCAGCGTGACGATGCGCTGGATGCGCCGCTCGATCACGTCGGGCGCGACGTTCGCGGTCAGGTAGGCGACCTCGCGCTTGCCCACCAGCTGCACCCGGTAGGGGTGGATGTAGTTCAGATAGCCGACCAGGTCGGCAGCCGACTGCGCCTCGCGCATCGCCGCCTCGTCGAAGCGGCGCTCCGGATGGGCATGGCCCGCGATCCACTCCCAGCGCAGCGTGGGCTGGTGTTCCTCAAACAGCGCCTCGGCGCTGATGGAGAGGGCCTTCATGGGCCGTGGTGCCGGGTCGGGCTCAGGCGACCGACTTCAGCGGTTCCCAGCGCTGGATCAGCTCGTGCACCGTGGCGGCGTCGGGCGCCGTCTTGAGCTTCTCGCGCATCTCGCGGTCGGACAGCAGCTCGGCG
>JAYSCA010000538.1:0-2541 GCA_041915165.1 Ideonella sp. | reverse complement strand
CCTGGAGCATCAGCCGCTTCAAGGGCCTGGGGGAAATGAGCGCCGAGCAGCTGTGGGACACCACGTTGAACCCGGACACCCGGCGCCTGCTGCGGGTGGGCTACGGGCCGGTGGACTTCGGCGGTACTGTCGATTCGATGGGCAAGCTGATGGGCAAGGGCGAAGCCCAGGCCCGGCGCGAGCTGATGGAACTGCATGGCGACTCGGTCGAGATCGATGTCTGAGCCAGGACCGCGGCGGCTTGCCCCCGCTTTTCCGGCGCTTGGCGGCGCGGGCGCTTCCTAGAATCGTCGACGCCTGTGCCGATGCTGGAGGGTTCCGTCATGTCCGCCGTCTCGCTGTCTCGCGTGGCCTGCCAGGCCGCGCTCTGCCTGTCCCTGTGGCCGGCCGGGCCGGCGATGGCGCAGCAGCTCTGGGGCTATGTGGACGGCGCGGGCGTGGCCCACTTCGCGGACCAGGCGCTGGACTCGCGCTACCTGCCGGTGCTGCCGGAGCCCGGTCAGCTGCAGATCCGGGTGCCGGGCAAGACCATGTCGGGCAACCGGCTGCTGACCTGGCTGGATTTCGCCCCCGAGGTCAAGCGGGTGCAGCCCTGGCTCAAGGAGGCCGAGCACGCGACCGGCGTGGATGCGGAACTGCTCAAGGCCCTCATCACGGTCGAGTCCGGCTTTCGCAATGACCTGGTCTCACCGCGCGGGGCCATCGGCCTGATGCAGATGACCCCGGACGCGGCCGACCGCTACGCCACCCGCGCCGAGGCGCAGGCCCCGGCGGAGGAGCGTCTGCGCAACCCGCGGCTCAACATCCTGACCGGGGCGCGCATGCTGGCCGACCTGAGCCGGCGCTATGGGGCTGTGGATGTGGCACTGGCGGCCTGGAACGCCGGCGAGGGCAGTGTGCGCCGCGCCGGTGGCAAGATGCCGCCCTTTGAAGAAACCCGGGCCCATGTGCACATGGTGCTCGAGCTGTACTGGACCTTGCTGCAACAGCGGCTGCAAGGCGGTGCCCGCCAGATGACGCTGGTGGGCTGGAACGAAGGGGCGCAGCCGCAGCGCTGAGCCCGACCTGGATCGATGGAACAGACTTCCCTGAGCTTTCAAGCCGACGGCGGCGACGGATCGAACGAGATCGCGCTGGCGCACTACGCCCAGCAGGCCTATCTGGAATACGCACTGAGCGTGGTCAAGGGCCGGGCGCTGCCCGATGTCTGTGACGGCGCCAAGCCGGTGCAGCGCCGCATCCTGTACGCGATGCAGCGCATGGGCCTGGGCTGGGCCGGCGGCGCGCCCAAGCCGGTCAAGAGCGCCCGCGTGGTGGGCGATGTGCTGGGCCGCTTCCACCCGCATGGCGACCAGGCGGCCTACGACGCGCTGGTGCGCATGGCGCAGGATTTTTCCCAGCGCTACCCGCTGATCGACGGCCAGGGCAACTTCGGCAGCCGCGATGGCGACGGCGCCGCGGCCATGCGCTACACCGAAGCGCGCCTGTCGCCGATCGCCCGTCTGCTGCTTGACGAGATCGACGAGGGCACGGTGGAGTTCGTGCCCAACTACGACGGCTCCACCGAGGAGCCCAAGCAGCTGCCGGCGCGCCTGCCGTTCGTGCTGCTGAACGGCGCCTCCGGCATTGCCGTGGGCCTGGCCACCGAGATCCCCAGCCACAACCTGCGCGAGGTGGCGGCGGCGGCGGTGGCGCTGATTCGCAATGACCAGCTGCCCGACGCCGAACTGTTCGCGATGCTGCCGGGCCCGGACTTCCCGGGCGGCGGCCAGGTGATCTCCAGCGTGGCCGACATCCAGGCCGCCTACAGCAGCGGCCGCGGCAGCCTCAAGGTGCGCGCGGTCTGGAAGATCGAGGAGCTGGCGCGTGGCCAGTGGCAGCTGGTGGTGACCGAGCTGCCGCCGGGCACCAGCGCGCAGAAGGTGCTCGAAGAGATCGAGGAGCTGACCAACCCCAAGGTCAAGACCGGCAAGAAGGCGCTGACCGCCGAACAGACCCAGCTCAAGGGCGCGGTGCTGTCGGTGCTGGATGCGGTGCGCGACGAATCCAGCAAGGATGCGCCGGTGCGACTGGTCTTCGAGCCCAAGAGCCGCACCGTGGAGCAGCAGGAGCTGATCACCACGCTGTTGGCCCACACCAGCCTGGAGACCAATGCCCCGGTCAACCTGACCATGGTGGGCCTGGACGGCAAGCCGGTGCAGAAGAGCGTGCGCCAGATGCTGCTGGAGTGGATCAGCTTCCGCCAGACCACGGTGCAGCGGCGCACCCGCCACCGCCTGGACAATGTGCTGGACCGCATCCATGTGCTGGAAGGTCGCCAGCTGGTGTTGCTGAACATCGACGAGGTGATCCGCATCATCCGCAACGCCGACGAGCCCAAGCCGGCGCTGATCGAACGCTTCCGCCTGAGCGACCGCCAGGCCGAGGACATCCTGGAAATCCGGCTGCGCCAACTGGCCCGGCTGGAGGCGATCAAGATCGAACAGGAACTGGCGAGCCTGCGCGAGGAGCAGGCCAAGCTGGAGGACATCCTGGCCAACC
>JAYSCA010000537.1:0-2543 GCA_041915165.1 Ideonella sp. | reverse complement strand
AGGGCCTGTCCTTCGCCATCCCGATCAACATCGCGATGAAGGTCAAGGACCAGATCGTCGCCACCGGCCATGTGCAGCACGGCCGCCTGGGCGTGATGATCCAGCCGGTCAACCAGGCCCTGGCCGATTCCTTCGGCATGGCCAAGCCCGAGGGCGCGCTGGTCTCCAAGGTGGAAAAGGGCAGCGCCGCCGCCGAGGCCGGCATCAAGCCGGGCGACGTGATCACCCAGGTCAACGGCAAGCCGGTGACGGACGCCGGCTCGCTGTCCAGCCAGATCGGCCTGGCCGCGCCGGGCGAGAAGGTGACGCTGAGCGTCTGGCGCGACCACGGCAGCAAGACCATCGAGGCCAAGCTGGGCAAGGCGCAGGACGACAAGGCCGCAGGCAACCCGTCGGCCGCCGATGGCCCGCAACTGGGCCTGTCGATGCGCCCGCTCAGCCGCGATGAGCGGCGCCAGGTGGGGGTGGAAAACGGCCTGCTGATCGAGGACGCCAGCGGGGCCGCCGAACGGGCCGGCATCCAACAGGGCGACATCCTGCTGGCCATCAACGGCAAGCCGGTCAAGGGCGTGGACGATGTGCGCGCGGTGCTCAAGACCCACCCCAAGCAGGTGGCCCTGCTGATCAAGCGCGATGACGAGACCCTGTTCGTGCCGGTGCCGCTGAACTGAACCCGTCACCCCCTGTCACCTTTGGGGGCAGGCCGTGTCACCGAACCGGGATACAAACCCGGCCGGGGCGCGCCTGCCCCCATCCATTTCACGACGACAGGGAACCCGATGAACCGCTTGTTGCTGCCCCGCCTGCGCGCGGGCCTGGCCCGCCTCGCGCTGGCCTGTACCCTGGGCACCGCCGCCACCCTGGCGATGGCCTCACCCCGCTGGGCCACCGACGTGGCCGGTGGCCAGGACCACCCGCTGCTGCAGCGCTACACCGACTCCTGGCTGATCGCCTACCAGCAGCAGTCCTTCGCCCAGACCACCTTCCCCGGCAAGCTGGGCCTGGACAACAAGAACCACTTCCTCGCGCCGGTGACGGTGGAGGGTCAGGTCACCCGCCTGGTCTACCTGGCGCCGCCGGGCAAGACCCCGCTGGAGGTGCAGCGCAACTACGAGCAGGCGCTGGCCGCCGCCGGCTTCAAGGCGGTGGTGAGCTGCACGCCGCGTCAGCCGCTGTGCGAGAAGATGCGCTACGGCTTTGTCGACGAGCGTTACGACCAGCTCAAGCAGGCGGACTTCGCGGCCAGCCGCGACCGCCAGTCCGACCCCAAGCTGGCCGATGCGATGCGCAGCCTGGGCGGCGTCAACATGGCCGGCACCGACGACCTGTACTTCACTTACGGCACGCTCAGCCGCAACGGCGCCACCGTGCATGTGATGGTGAACACCGGCAAGGTCTACAGCAGCCCCTTCGTGGGCACCTACATCGAGATCGCCGAACCCAAGGCCATGCTGGGCGGCCAGGTCACCGTCAACGCCGACGCGCTGAAGAACGGCCTGCAGGCCGAGGGCAAGATCGCGCTCTACGGCATCTACTTCGACACCGGCAAGGCCGAGCTCAAGCCCGAGTCCAAGGCCCAGCTCGACGAGATGGCCCGCCTGCTCAAGGCCCAGCCTGCGCTGAAGGTCTACATCGTCGGCCACACCGACAACCAGGGCGCGCTGGCGGCCAACCTGACGCTGTCGCAGCAGCGCGCGCAGGCGGTGGTGGACGCGCTGGTCAAGCAGTACCAGATCCCGGCGGCCCGGCTGGCCGCCCAGGGCGTGGCCAGCCTGGCCCCGGTGGCAGCCAACAGCGCCGAGGCCGGACGCGCCAAGAACCGCCGCGTCGAACTGGTCGTGCAGTGAGCCCCGCCGCCCCGGCGCGCAGCGCGCTACACTGCGCCTCGCTCCGGGGTGCGCGCGCAGCGCTGAGAGGGTGACTCACCCAACCCGAGAACTTGATCCGGTTCGTACCGGCGGAAGAAGAGCGCTAGACCCACCCTGAGGGCGTGGTCCGTGGCTCGGGCGCGAGCCCGGCCATGGCCCCGCCCGCATCAGCCGGGGCGGGGCGGTCTCCGGAGCAGTCCATCTGTTCCTTTCAGGAGACCGCCATGAACGCGCCCGAGAAGACCCCCTTCGCCTCCCTGCTGGCCCAGGCCTGCGCACCCTTTCCCGCCTCGCGCAAGGTGCATGTGCCCGGCACGCGGCACCCCGGCGTGGCCGTGCCCCTGCGCGAGATCGCGCTGAGCAATGGCGAGCGCGTCACCGTCTACGACACCTCCGGCCCCTACACCGCACCGGGCTTCACGGCCGATGTGCGCGCCGGCCTGCCCGCGCTGCGCGCGCCCTGGCTGGACGCCCGCGGCGACACCGAACCCTACGCCGGCCGGGCCCCGCAGGCGGTGGACGACGGCGACCGCCGTGACACGCCCGACGCCGAGCGCCTGCAGGCCCTGCGCCAGCAGGCCGCCGGCCTGCAGCGCACCCCGCGCCGGGCCCGCGCCGGCCAGTGCGTGACCCAGATGCACTACGCGCGCCGCGGCATCGTCACGCCGGAGATGG
>JAYSCA010000536.1:0-2544 GCA_041915165.1 Ideonella sp. | reverse complement strand
CCGGCCCACCGCCCTGCCCCGGCTGCTGGGCTTGCTGCAGGATGAACGCAGCTCCGCCCGCGCGCTGGCCGAACTGGTGGCGCAGGACCCGGCGCTGCTGGGCGAGGTGATGCGCCTGGCCCATTCGGCCGCCTACCGGGGCGAGCGCCGGCTGGACAGCCTGGAGCAGGCCGTGATGATGCTGGGCGAGCAGGGCCTGCGGCAGCTGGTCACCCGCGCGCTGATGACGCCGGTGTACAGCCCGGACCGCGGCCGCTACGCCCCGCGCGCCAGCCCCCGGCTGTGGGCCGAGGCGCTGCGCAGCGCCCACGGCTGCGCCTGGCTGAGCCGCCACCACGAGACGCGCTTCGAGGCCTATCTGGCGGGCATGGTGGTGGACACCGGCCTGATCGCCACGCTGCGCCTGATGGACCAGGCCTTCCCGGCGGATGCCGAGGCGGCCAGCCTGGGCTTTTTGCAGCGGCTGCTGCCGCTGTCGGCCCATTGGTCGGTGGGCATTGCCCGCCAGTGGGAGCTGCCCGAGCCGGTGGTGGCCGCGGTGGCCGCCCATGCGGAAAGCTGCGCGGCCCCGTACCCGGTGCCGACCGCGGGCCTGGGCGCCGACCTGCGCACCGCCGTGCGCTGTGCCCGGCGCCTGCTGCTGCAAGGCGCCGGCCAACCCGCGGAGCGGGCCTGGCCCGCCGCGGACACCGCCTGCCTGCACGAGCTGGCGCGGGCCTTTCCCGCCACGGCCGCGGGCTGACGGGGCACCCGCCTCAGCGGGCGGCGGGGGGCTGGTAGCCGTCGGTCAGCGTCTTCAGAAAGGCGACGATGTCCTGCACGTCGGCCTCGCTCAGCGGCGGTCTGGCGCCGCGCTTCTGGCCGAAGGGCGCGTCCTGGTTGAGGTTGGCGCGGTAGGCGGCGGGCAGGTCGTCGGGCACGCGCTGCGGCCGGCCGTGGGCGTCGCGGTAGAGCTTGTCCGGCTGGGTGTCCCGCAGGCTGTAGAAGCGCACCGCCTCGTCCAGCCGGTGGTAGACCCCGTTGTGGAAGAAGGCATGGCGGGTGGCCACGTTGCGCAGCGACGGGGTCTTGAAGCGGCCGCAGTAGTCGGCGTGTTGGCGCAGATCGGTGCGCAGCGGGCCGCACAGCCCCAGGTCGAAGAAGGCCGGGTTGGCGTTGGCCGGCAGCGTGCGGTTGCGCGGCACGCCCAGCGCGATCAGCCCGTCATCGGTGAAGCGGGGGAACACGCCGCGCCGGATGGCGCTGATGTGGCAGCTGGCGCAGTTGCCGCGCTCGGGGTTGTTGAACACCGCCAGGCCGCGCCGCTCGGCCGCGCTGAGTTGGGCCTGGCCGCGCAGGAAGGCGTCGTACTTGCTGCTGTAGGGCGAGAACTCAGCCGGGTTCTGCTGGAACACCTCCAGCGCCAGCAGCAGGCCCTTCCAGGCCAGGTCGGGGTGTTCCAGCACATGCGGGCCGAAGGCCTCCTTGAAGGCCGTGGCGCTGGGCGAGCGGCCCAGGCGCGCCACCACATCGGCCGGGCTGGTGTTGGCCATCTCGTTGGGGGCCAGCAGCGGGATGGCGGCCTGCTCGTGCACGCTGGCGGCGCGCCCGTCCCAGGTGAAGCCGCCGGTGGGGCCGGCATCGATGCTGTCGTCGCCCTCGGACTCCTGGTAGTGCTCCGAGAAGCTGGGCGTGGCCGCGCGGTACATCAGCGAGGGCGCGGCGCGCAGGCCGATCTGGTCCAGCCGCGGGCCGCCGCGCTGGGTCGACAGCGCATTGGGCGGGCCAAACGCATGGGCCGGGTCATGGCAGCTGGCGCAGGCCATGCGCCCGGAGGCCGACAGGCTGCGGTCGAAGAACAGCACCCGGCCCACGCGGGTCAGCGTGGCGGCGTCGGGTGGGTGTTCGTACACGGTGCCGTAGAACGAGGGCATGGCGAAGGCCGCGAACGCGGCACCGGCCAGGGTCAGCGGCGCCACACGGCGCAGGAAGGTGGAGAGGATCAAGGGAGCTCGGTGGTCTGAACTGCAGCCGGGTTTATAGGCGCATGAAGCTGTCCGGTCGGTGACATGCCCGAGTGCCATGACACCGCGATGGCACATCACCAAACTGTCATGCGCTCTGTCGATGCTGGCGCCACGTTAGCCACTTCTTCACCGAACGCCATGATCCGACACAACCGCCCCTTGCGCGCGCTGGCGGCCCCCGCCGTGCTGCTGGCCGTGCTGGGCACCAGCGGCTGCAACAGCCACTCGCAAGACACCACTGCCGCCCTGCAGGACGACATCCAGAACATCGTCGTCATCTACGCCGAGAACCGTTCCTTCGACAGCCTGTTCGGCAACTTCCCCGGCGCCGAAGGCCTGTCCACCGTGATGGACAGCAACGGCAAGCCGACCAGCGCCTATGTGGCCCAGGTGGACCGCGACGGCAGCGCCCTGAGCACCCTGCCCCCGGTCTGGGGTGGCGTGACCGCCGGCGGCATCACCCCGGCCGTGACCCAGGCCCAGAGCACGGGCCTGGCCAACCAGCCCTTCAGCATCGAGACCGCCTTCCAGACCTCGG
>JAYSCA010000535.1:0-2545 GCA_041915165.1 Ideonella sp. | reverse complement strand
CCGCGCAGCGTGATGGGGATGCTCAGGCGGGCGCAGGCAGCGACCACGGCACGGATCTCGTCCTCGGTCTTGGGCCGCACCGCGATGTCGCCGTGCTTGCCGGCCAGGGTGCGTTCCAGCACCGGGCTGTACCAGGCGAAGTCGCGCGAGAGGTTTTCCACGCGGTGGAGATCGGTGATCCAGTCGAGCGTGGGCAGCTCGGCGCGCAGGGTGTCGATGGGGTAGGCGGAGGGGGTCATGGTCGGGATGTCGAAGAGGGGCGCTTCATTCCTGGGGTTGGGCGCTGCTGTGCCAACTGCCCAGGGCCCAGCGGGCCAGCAGGCCCATCAGGGCGAAGAGCAGCACGCCGGTGAGCGAGATCAGCAGCAGCGCGGCGAACATGCGGGGGATGTTGAGCTGGAAGCCGGCCTGCAGGATCTGGTAGGCCAGGCCGGCGCCGCTGCCGCCGGTGCCGGCCACGAACTCGGCCACCACCGCGCCGATCAGCGCCAGGCCGCTGGAGATGCGCAGGCCGCCGAAGAAGTAGGGCAGGGCGCCGGGCACGCGCAGGCGGATGAGCTGCTGCCAGCGGCTGGCGCGCTTCATGCGGAAGTAGGCCAGCAGGTCCGGGTCCACGCTGCGCAGGCCCAGCGTGGTGTTGGAGATGACCGGGAACAGCGCCACCAGCGTGGCACAGACCACCAGAGACAGTGTCGGGTCCTTGACCCAGATGATGATCAGCGGGGCCACCGCCACGATGGGCGTGACCTGCAGCAGCACCGCGTAGGGCAGCAGGGCCAGCTCGATCAGCCGGCTCTGCACGAAGAGGAAGGAGATCAGCACGCCGATCACGGTGGCCGCCGCGAAGGACAGCAGCGTGATCTTCAGCGTGACCCACAGCGCCGGCATCAGCATGCCCGCGTCCTCCACCAGGGTCGTGAACATCAGGATGGGCGAGGGCACCAGGTAGGCTGGCAGTGCCAGCGCATCCACGGTGCCTTCCCAGGCGCCCAGCAGCACCAGCAGCACCAGCAGCGGGTAGACCACCTGCTGCACGTGCGGGCGCAACAGCAGCGGGGTGCGGGTCGGGGTGGTGGGCTGGCTCATGCGGAGACCTCCTCGGTGTCCTGACCGGCCTGGCTGGCCCGCAACAGGCTGTCCTGCAGGCGGCGGGCCTGGGCCGCAAAGCGCTCGGACACCATGAAGTCCGCGCTGCGGGGGTAGGGCTCGTCGATGGTGAACTCTTCCACCACGCGGCCCGGTCGCGCGGCCATCACCACCACGCGGGTGGAGAGGAACACCGCCTCCTGGATGGAGTGGGTGACGAAGACGACGGTGAGGCCGCGCTGCTTCCACAGGGCCAGCAGGTCGGCGTCCAGGCGGTGGCGGGTGATCTCGTCCAGCGCGCCGAAGGGCTCGTCCATCAGCAGCAGGTCGGGCCGCGTCAGCAGGCCGCGCGCGATGGAGGCGCGCATCTGCATGCCGCCCGACAGGGCCCGCGGCAGGGCGCGGTCGAACTTCTGCAGGCCGACCAGCTTCAGCACCTCGTCCACCCGGGCATCGGCCTCGGCGCGGGCCACGCCGGCCAGGTCCAGCGGCAGACGCACGTTCTTGCGCACATCGGCCCAGGGCATCAGCGTGGGCGACTGGAACACGAAGTCCATGCCGTGGCCGGTGCGCGTCAGTTGCTCCACCGGCTGGCGCCACAGCAGGAGGCGCCCATCGCTGGGCGCATGCAGGCCGGCGATCATCTTCAGCAGCGTGCTCTTGCCGCAGCCCGAAGGGCCCAGCAGGGTCACGAACTCGCCGGGGGCGATGCGCAGGTCCACCGGCATCAGCGCGCGCGTGCCGTTGGGGTAGGTCTTCTCGGCCGAGAGGATCTCGACCGCGTACGGGGGCGGGCCCGCGGGCGTGGGGGTGTCGGTGTCAGCCATGGTGCGGTTGCGAGGACGACAAGGGCGGCCGGCCCACGGGGGGGCAGGCCGGCCGCGCTGCAGGCTCAGGGCAGGACCTTGACGCCCTTGGTGAAGGCAAAGTCCACCGTCTGCTCGGGCTTGACCTTGGCCGGGTCGATCAGCTTGTTGGCCACCAGGAAGTCATAGCCTTCCTTGACGCGGGCTTCGGTCATCGTGCCGATGCCGTTCTTGGCGGCATCCCCACCGGTCACCAGGCCGTATTCCTTCAGCTTGGCCACGCTGAAGGCCAGCTGGTCGTCGGTCATCTGCGGGTTGTCCTTCTTGATCAGCGCGTTGGCCGGGGCCGGGTTGGCCAGGTAGCTCTTCCAGCCCTCGATGCTGGCCTGCACGAAGGCCTGCACCGCCTTGTGGCGCTTGGCCACCGTGCTGTCCATGCAGGACACGGTGGTGGCATAGGACGGGTAGCCCGCATCGGCCATCAGGAAGGCATTGGCTTTGGCTCCGGCCTTGTGGATGGCATAGGTCTCGGAGGTGATGTAGCCCTGCTGCACCACGTTCTTGTCCGCCAGGAAGGGCTGGATGTTGAAGGTGTAGGGGCGGCTTTGCGCATCGGTGAAACCGTACTTGGCTTGCAGCCAGGGCCAGAAGCC
>JAYSCA010000534.1:0-2562 GCA_041915165.1 Ideonella sp. | reverse complement strand
TGCACGGCGCTGCGGAAGGCGGGCAGGCCTTCCATCGGCAGGTAGGGCTTGGGGCCGGGGTGGGCGGCGATGCGGGCCTCGGCCTCGCGCACCGCGGCCATCACCGGGATCTGGCCCTCGTCGTCGAAGTAGATGCCGATGGACAGGTTGATCTTGTCCGGCCGCGGGTCCTTCTGGAAGTTCTCGTTCAGCGTGAGGATGGGGTCGCCGGCATAAGGCTCGATGTGCTGGAACATGAAGGATCCTGTGAAATGCGGTTCGCGGAGAAGGCGCGCATTATCCCGCCGGGCGGCGGGTGTTTCAGGGCCTGAGCGCCGCCAGCAGCGCCGAGCCCAGGATCAGTGCGCCGCCCAGGGCCAGCGCCGGCGTCAGCGTGCCGGCGCCCAGCAGCAGGGCCGAGGCCGAGGCCCACAGCACCTCGGTGATCATCAGCACCGAGGCGGCGTTGGCCGGCAGGCGGGTGGCCGCGTACTGCAGGGCCACGTTGCTGACCACATAAACCCCCGCCAGCGCGGCGCAGCCAGCCAGCCAGCCCAGCGCCGGGGCGGGTGGGCGGGGCACGTCCGGCAGGCCGAGCGCCAGTGGCAGCGCCACCGCCAGCCCACCGAGGAACATCGCCAGCCCCGGCGCGCCGCTGTCGCGGTCATTGGCCTTGCGCAGCAGGATGTTGTTCACCGCGAAGAAGAAGCCCGCCAGCAGGCCCAGCAGGTCCACCGGCCGCGTGCCTTCCAGCAGGCTGCGGCCGGCCTGGGGCCACAGCACCAGCACCGCGCCGCTGACCGACAGGGCCACCCGCACCAGCCCTTCGGGGCTGACGTGCTCGTGCAGCACCCAGCGCGCCAGCAGCACCGTCCACAACGGCATCAGGTAGAACAGCAGCACCACCTTGACCACGTCGCCCTCGGTCACACCCCAGTTGAAGCAGGCGTTGTTGATGCCGGCGGCGACCGCGATGCCCCACAGCAGCGGGCGGCGCAGCAGGGCCGGCCAGGCGCTACGCCAGCGCAGGCTGATCAGCGTGGCGCACAGGCCGAAGATGAGGGCGGTGGCCCACAGCGGGTGCAGGCCGAGGGCCTGCAGCTGGCGCAGCGGCCACCAGCTGACGCCCCAGACCATGGCGTTCGCCAGCAGCGCGAGCACGGGGCCGCGGCCCGCGTGGAAACGGGTGTCCGTCATCGGCGGGCCCGTTCAGTGGCAGTCGCTGCGCGCGATGGCCAGCAGGTGGTCGACTTCGGCTTTGTGCACCACGCAGTTGCGGCGGTGCCAGCGGCGGATCAGCCACATCAGCCCGGCCACGCCCAGACCGAACACCCCGATGGCGGTGAAGGCGGACAGGCCGACCCGGGTCATACCGGTGTAGACGGCGCCGAGCGCCAGGATGCAGGTCTGCTCGTTGAAGTTCTGCACCGCGATGGAGCGGCCGGCGCCCATCAGGTTGTGGCCGCGGTGCTGCAGCAGCGCGTTCATCGGCACCACCAGGTAGCCGCCCAGCGCGCCCAGCGCGATCAGGAAGGGCACGGCCAGCCAGACGTGGTGCACGCCGTTCAGGCCCACCACCAGGATGCCCATGCCGATGCCCAGCGGCAGCACGTTGGTGGCGCGGTCCAGCCGCATGAAGATGGATGCGATCACTGCGCCGGCGGCGGTGCCGATGGCGACCACCCCGACCAGGCTGGAGGCCTGGGTGGTGCTGTAGCCCAGCGCGGCGGCGGCCCAGGCGAACACGATCACCCGCAGGTTGCCCGAGACGCCCCAGAACAGCGTGGTGGTGGCCAGCGAGATCTGGCCGAGCTTGTCCTTCCAGAGGCGGGCGTTGCAATGCCCGAAGTCACGCACCAGCTCCAGCACGCTGGACGACAGTGGCTGCAGCGGGGCCTCGGTGCGGGGGATCTTCAGGTTGAAGGCCGCGGCGATCAGGTACAGCACGATCATCGTGGCGATGGCCGCCTGGGCCGGGGTGTCCACGCCGGTGTCGATCAGCGGGAGGTCGATGCCCAGCAGCAGCGGCGACAGCCGCGGGCCGACCAGCTGGCCGCCCAGCAGCACGCCCAGGATGATGGAGGCGATGGTCAGGCCTTCGATCCAGCCGTTGGCCTTGACCAGCTGCGACGGCGGCAGCAGCTCGGTGAGGATGCCGTACTTGGCCGGCGAGTAGGCCGCCGCGCCCAGGCCGACGATGGCGTAGGCCAGCAGCGGGTGGCCGCCGAACAGCATCAGCAGGCAGCCGATGGCCTTGATGCCGTTGGAATAGAGCATGACCTTGCCCTTGGGCACCGCATCGGCGAAGGCGCCGACCAGGGGGGCGAGGATCACATAGAACAACGCAAACATCGGCGTCAGCGCTGGGATCTGCCAGGCCGGTGCACCGGAGGACTTGAGCAGTTCGATCGCGCCGACCAGCAATGCGTTGTCTGCCAGCGAGCTGAAGAACTGCGCTGACATGATGGTGAAAAAACCTTTTTTCATGCTGGAGCGAGGCGCTGCGGCAGGCCGGGCGCTGCACGGGGCAGCGGCCAGGCCGGACACGCAAGGCCTCTTGGCAAAGCGAGCGGGTTTATAGCA
>JAYSCA010000533.1:0-2567 GCA_041915165.1 Ideonella sp. | reverse complement strand
CGCCTGGCTGGCCGCCGAGGGCCTGGACGACGCCCGCCTGCGGGCCTACCTGGACTACGCTTGCCGCGACGACTACGGCGCCGGGCTGGACACGGTCTCGGCCTGGGCCGGGCTGCATTACTTCGCCAGCCGGCACGGTTTCGACGCCCCGGGCGAGCCGGCCGAGGCCGATCCGGGCCTGTTCACCTGGCCTGAGGGCAATGGCTGGTTGACGCAACGCCTGGCTCAGCCGCTGAGTGAGCGCCTGCACACCGGCCAGACCGTGCTGGCGGTGGAAGAGGGGCGGCAGGGCGTCACGGCCACCGTGTGGAACGAGGCGGCCGGCCGGGTCGAGGCCTGGCAGGCCCCGCAGGCGGTGCTGGCGCTGCCGCTGTTCATCGCCGCCCGGCTGCTGGTGAACCCGCCGCCGGCCCTGGGGACCGCGGTGGCCGGGGCCCACTACGCGCCCTGGCTGGTCAGCAACCTGGCGTTGGACGAGCCGCCGCTGGCGCGGCCGGGCTTCCCGCTGGCCTGGGACAACGTGGGCTTCGCCCCGGCCGGCAGCACCCGCTGCCTGGGCTATGTGGACGCCACCCACCAGCGCCTGGACCCGCGGCCGGTGCCGCCGGTCTGGACGGTCTACCACGCGCTGGCCGAGGCCGACCGTCCGGCGCTGCGCGACCAGCCGGCGGCGTTCTGGCTGCAGCGGGTGCTGGCCGATCTGGCGCCCCTCCACCCGGACCTGCCACGCCGCCTGCAGGCGGCCGACTTGATGCGCCATGGCCATGCCATGCGCATCCCCACGCCGGGCACCCGGGGCTCGGCGGCCTTGCAGGCTTTGCGCGAGGCCGGTGGCCGGCTGCGTTTCGCCCATGCCGAGTTGTCGGGTTACTCGGTGTTCGAGGAGGCCTTCACCCTGGGCTGCCGGGCCGGGGTGGCCGCCATGCGGGCTTGACCGGAGGCCGAGGGCGGGTGGAATGCGACAGATTCACGTGGTGTCCGTGCGACGCTCCCGGGAGGATCCCGCCTACAGGGAATGTCTGCCGCCACAGTGCGCTGACCCGGGCAGTCGATCCGGGCGGGACGCCACACGGGCTTCATGTCGATTTCATCCACGGTGCGAGGGCTCTGCGGGGCGGGTCGGTTGCGCGACAGGCGTCGGCGCGATCTGGGCCGCCTGCTCGGCGCGGCCGCTTGCGCCGCCTGTCTGCCGGCGCAGGCCGGGGCGCCTCGCGTGCTGCGGGTGCTGGCCTGGCCGGGCTACGCCGAGCCCGAGCTGGTGCAACGGTTCGAACAGGCGCAGCAGGCCACGGTCGAGCTGACCGTGGTGGACACCGACGAGGCCCTGGCCCGCCACCTGCAGAGCGCATCGACCGGCCGCACCTTTGATGTGGTGGCCCTCAACACCGCCGAGCTGCAGCGCCACACCCAGCGGGGCTGGATGCAGCCGCTGCAGCTGAAGCGCCTGCCCAGCCGGGCCCGCCAACTGGCGCGTTTCCAGGCGCTGGCCGCCATCCCCGGCCTGTGGCACCAGGGTCGCGCCTATGGCATCCCCTATGCGTGGAGCGAGATGGGGCTGGTCTACAACCCCGATCGCTTCGCGCAGCCGCCGTCCTCGCTGGCCGCGCTGTGGGACCCGCGTCTGCAGGGCCGGGTGCTGGCCTATGACGGCGGCACGCATGCCTTTTCGCTGGCGGCTCTGCGGTTGGGGCTGGCATCGCCGTTCCAGATCCCGCCGGGCCAGTGGCCGGCGCTGGTCCGGGCGTTGGTGGCGCTGCGGCGCAATGTCACTGGCTTCTACACCGAGCCCGAGGAGTCGCTGGACCTCTGGCGGCGCCGCGGCGCCTGGCTGATGCTGGCCAACTACGGTCGCCAGCAGGTTCAGCTGTTCCAGCGGGCGGGGCTGGACATCCGCTACACCCTGCCGCAGGAAGGCGCGCTGGCCTGGCTGGACTGCTGGGCCATCCCCCGCCAGGCGGCCGAGGTAGCCTTGGCCCATGCCTGGATCGACCACCTGCTCTCGCCCGAAGCTTCCGCGGCCCTGCGCGACTGCCAGGGGCTGGGTGCGACCACGCCCGATGGCGAGACCCCGGCCGCCTCGGGCCGGCTGGTCTGGCTGCAGCCGGTGGAAGACGACGAGCGGCGCAACCGGCTGTGGCGGCGCATCATCGCGGGCGACAGCCCGGAGCGGGTGCTGGCGTCATGAGAGGGCTGGGTATCGCGTCGCGGCTGGCCGTCTGGCTGGCCTTGCTGGGCTGTGGCGCCGCCGGGCTGACCGGCTACTACGCCTGGGATGCCAGTTGCCGGCTGGAGCGTCAGTCGGCCCACAGCGAGCTGCTGACCTCGACCCAGGTGCTGGCGCGCCGCATCTCGCTGAACCTGGAGTCCATCGAACGCAACCTGCAGGTGATCGCCCACCTGCCGTCCACCCGTCACCTGCTCAGCACCGACAGCCGCGAGGATGCCGACCGGCTGGCGGTGCTGTTCGCCGGCATGCTGGACGCCAACCCGTCCTACCTGCAGCTGCGGGTGATCTCGGCCGACCGCCATGGGCTGGAACGGGTGCGGGTGGACCGGGTGCACAGCGT
>JAYSCA010000532.1:0-2570 GCA_041915165.1 Ideonella sp. | reverse complement strand
GCCCAGGCCGGGTGTTCCTCAAGGGGCAGGGCCGGGGTGTCACGGTGCGCCGCGGCCAGGGCCAGGCGCCAGAAGGAAGAAGTCATGGCTTGCTCGTCGCGCCAGGCGCGGTCTGTCAGGGCACGAGGAAGCGGGCGTGACGTGGGCAGGGTCTTCTTCTTGTCGGCTTGGCCACATTCCGCACACCGGCGGGCCAGCCAGGGGCCGGAACCGGGGATGCCCCGACCTCAGCGCAGAAACCGTGCCAGATGACAGCCCGCTGCCGCGGGGAGCGTTCCGTTTCGGCGCACGGCATCCTCTCAGCTGGGGACATGCCCCCTCGGCAGCGCCCCCGGCAGGCCGCAGACTCGGCCCGTTCCCCCGCCGGCCCAGCGCCCTCACCATGCTGTCTTCGCACCGACGTTCGATCCTGGGACTGCCCGTGCTGCTGGTGGGCGGGGTGGGCGCGTTCTGGTGGCGGCATGCCGAGCACCCCTCCAGCCTGGCCCGCGCCCGGGCCGCCGGTGCACTGCGCATCGGCTATGCGATCGAGGCCCCGTACGCCCTGCTCGATGCCGACGGCCAACCCACCGGTGAATCACCCGGCGTGGCCCGGGCCGTGGCCACCCACCTGGGGCTGGGCACGACCTGGGTCCTGACCTCTTTCGACCAGCTGATCCCGGACCTGGAACGCGACCGTTTCGACCTGATCGCCGCCGGCCTGTTCGTGACGCCGGCGCGGGCCCGCCGGGTGCGCTTCAGCCGCCCCACGCTGACCGTGCGGCCCGGCTGGCTGACCCGGGCCGACCAAGCGCTGGACCGGCCCTACGAGGCGGTGCAGCCGCGGGCCGACTGGCGCGTGGCGGTGCTGCAGGGCTCGGTGGAGGAAGCAGGCTTCCTGCAGCGCCAGGTGCCCGCCGCCGGGCTGCTGAGGGTGCCGGATGCCCAAAGCGGCCTGGGCGCGGTGCTCAGCGGCGAGGCCGCGGCGCTGGCCCTGTCGCTGCCCACGGTGCGCGCGATGGCCCTGGCCTCGGCCGGCCGCCTGACGGCCCAGCCGGCGGTTGGCCCCCACACGCCCGTCCAGCAAGTGGCGCTGGCCATGGCCCCAGGCGCGGCCGACCTGGCCGCCGCCATCGACCCGGTGCTGGCCGCCTACCTGGGCAGCCCGGCCCACCTGGCCCTGCTGCAGCGCTGGGGCCTGGGTCGGGACGATCTGCCGACGGTGGCCGCGGCCCCTGCGCCATGAGGGGACCCGTGACGCCTATGCCGCCGGTGGTGCCCCCTGCCGTTCCCGCCCCCGGGGCCGCCCGGCTGTGGCTGCTCGCCGTGCTGTTGGGCGCCCTGGGGCTGGCGCTGACCCTGGCGGTGGTGGACCGGATCCACGGCCGGGAAGTGGAACAGACCGCCACCGTCCTCTGGCAGGTCAAACAGGCCTCCCAGGACGCCTACCTGGGCGCCATGCACCTGCGGCTGGGCGGCGAGCCGGCCTCTGCCTCCCCCTGGCAGAGCGCGCAGGGGCATGTGTTGCTGCGCCAAGCCCGGACCGAGCTGGCCCCCATCCTGACCCAGCACGGCAGCCCGGAACAGGCCCAGGCCCTGCTGACGACCCTGGACCAGCTGGAACAGCTCTGGCGGGACGGCCGGGCCGACCGCCCGGAGCAGGAGCTGGACGCCCGGCGTCTGCTGCACGCGCTGGCCGGGCAGCTTGACGACCTGGCCAACCGGGTACAACAGCACAGCGCCGCCCAGGAGCAGCAGCTGCGGCAGGTGCGCCTGCTGAGCCTGGGCCTGGGGGCCCTGCTGTTCGGCGGACTGACCCTTGGCGCGCTGCGCTCGGACCACCGGCAGCGCGCCGCCGGCCTGGCCCTGGCGCAGAGCGAGGCCCAGATGCGCTCCACGCTGTCGGCCATGGCCGAGGGCGTGTTCGTCTGTGACGCCCAGGGCCGGGTGCTGGACAGCAACCCGGCTGCCGTGCGCCTGCTGGGGGGGGCGCCGAACCCAGCGCGGACCGTCGCTTCCTGGACCACCCGGGCTTCGAGGTGCTGCAGCCCGATGGCCAGCCCATGGCGCCCGAGACCGGCCCCCTCAGCGACGCCCTGCGCCTGGGCCAGCCGCAGCGCGACCGCATCGTCGGCATCCGCCGGCCCGGGCAACCCCTGCACTGGCTCAGCGTCAATGTGGAACCGCTGTTCGAGCCCGGCGCGGACCGTCTCCACGGGGCGGTGATCTCGTTCACCGACATCACCGAACGGCGCCAGCAGGCGATCGAACTGCAGGCCCACCGGAGCCATCTGGAAGCCCTGGTGACGCAACGCACGGCCGAGCTCTCTGCCGCCCTGCAGGCCAAGCTGGCCCTGGAATCCTTCGCCCAGCTGATGAGCGACCACCAGACCTCGCTGCTGGCCTACTGGACGCGCGACCTGCGGCTGGCCTTTGCCAACCAGGCCTTCATCGACTGGTTCGACCTGCCGCGGGATGCCCTGATCGGCCGCAGCTATGGCGAGGTGTTGGGAATGGCGTCGTACCAGCAGCGCAAGCCATCGCTGGAGCGCGTGCTGGCCGGCGAGACGGTGCGGGACGAATTCGAACTG
>JAYSCA010000531.1:0-2572 GCA_041915165.1 Ideonella sp. | reverse complement strand
GGTGCTGCACCCAGGTGGCCTGGAGCTCGGCCAGGGCCGCGCGCTCGGCCGGGCTGCGCCGGGCGTCGTGCTCATGGGTGCGCAGCACCCAGCGCAGCCGAGCGCCCTGCTCGGCCAGCAAGGCCTTGATCACCGGCACGTCCGCCGGGCGCGGGTCGATCACGGCCGCTTCGGCGGCCTGGGGGTCGGTCAGCAGGTAGCAGACCGTGCCGGACTGCTCGTCCAGCAGGGTGCGAAACAGCATGGGCGTCTCCTCTCCTCATCCTCGCGGAGGATTCTGAGGGGCGGTTCAGCGCAAAACCTTGAGCAAGACGAAAGCCAGCAAGGCCAGCGCGCTGCTCCAGCCCGAGAACAGCCAGCGCCACAACCAGAAGCGGGGCACGAAGCCCACCCCGCGCACGAAGCCGGCGCTCATGGCCCACAGCAGCAACATGGCCAAGCCGTGGTCGGCCTGGCCCTGGCCGTCGGTCATCAGCGGGGGGTAGAGCGTGCCCCCCAGCATCAGCGCGATGGCCAGCAGCAGGCTGGGGCCGTGCAGGCCCGGCCGCTGCGGCGCGGGCTCGGCGTTCACGCCGCGTCTCCGTCACCGCCGCGGGCGGCGGCACGACCTTCTTCGTGCTCGCCCCACATCGCGTTCATCACAGCCAGCAGCACGGCAAAGCCGACGCCGAGGATCCAAGCGAAGTACCACATGGTGTATTCCTTTCGTCGGGGGTCAGTAGGCCGAGTGCTCGTTGGCCCGGATGTGGGCTTCGGTCACCTTGCCGCGCATCACGTGGTAGGCCCAGCCCGTGTAGAGAACGATGATCGGCATGAAGATCAGCGTGGCGCCCAGCATCAGGCCCAGCGTCAGGTGGCTGGAGACGCTGTCCCAGACGGTCAGGCTGGAGTTCAGGTCGGTCGACGAGGGCATCACGAACGGGAACATTGCGCCACCCGCGGTGCCGATCACGCCGGCGATCGCCAGTGCGGAGGCCACGAAGGCGGTCAGCGTCGCGCCGGCCCGGCTCAGCAGGGCGGCGCCCAGCGCGCCGACGATGCCCAGCACTGGCAGCAGCCACATCGCCGGCCAGCGGGCGTAGTTGGCCCACCAGGCATCGGCGCTGCGCACCACCGTCTTGGCCAGCGGGTCGGGCAGGGCGGCCGGGTCGATGACCGAGCTGATCGCATAGCCGGGGATGGCGCCGCTGTGCAGCCAGAAGCCCGCGCCGATGAAGCCCAGCACCATCACCACCGCCGCGCCCAGGGCGGCGTTCTGGGCCCGGGCCTGCACCGCGCCTTCGGTGCGGTGGGCCAGGTAGACCGCGCCGTGCAGCGTGATCATCGCGCTGCTCACCACGCCGGTCAGCAGGGCGAAGGGGTTGAGCAGGGCCCAGAAGCTGCCGGTGTAGGTGGAGATCAGGTAGCTGTCGAAGTGGAAGGGCACGCCTTGCAGCAGGTTGCCGAAGGCCACGCCGAAGATCAGCGGCGGCACGGCGCCGCCGACGAACAGGCCCCAGTCCCAGGTCTTGCGCCAGGTCGGGTTGTCGATCTTGCTGCGGTAGTCGAAGCCGACCGGGCGGAAGAACAGCGCCCACAGCACCGCCAGCATGGCCCAGTAGAAGCCGCTGAAGGCGGTGGCGTAGACCAGCGGCCAGGCGGCGAAGATGGCGCCGCCGCCGGTGATGAACCAGACCTGGTTGCCGTCCCAGTGCGGGCCGACGGTGTTGATCACGACACGGCGTTCGGTGTCGCTCTTGCCGACGAAGGGCAGCAGCGTGCCGACGCCCATGTCATGGCCGTCCATGATGGCGAAGCCGACCAGCAGCACGCCGACCAGGAGCCACCAGATGATCTTGAGGGTGGGGTAGTCCAACATGGTGTGACTTTCTTGTTCAAGCGTGCGCGTGAGCGGAATCGGACAGGTAGCGGCCGGTGCCCAGACTGCCCGGGCCCAGGCGGGCGAACTTGACCATCAGGTACATCTCGACCACCAGCAGCACGGTGTAGAAGCCCACGAAGCCGGCCAGCGAGCCGTACAAGCTCGCCACGCTCAGCGTGGACACCGACAGGTGGGTGGGCAGCACGCCATAGATGGTCCAGGGTTGGCGGCCGTACTCGGCCACGAACCAGCCCAGCTCACACGACAGCCAGGGGATCGGCAGCATCCACAGCGCGGCGCGCAGCAGCCAGCGTTGCTTGCCGCACTTGCCCTTGAGCGTGCTCCAGAAGGCCAGGCCGAACAGCACCAGCATCGCGAAGCCGAAGCCCACCATCAGGCGGAAGGCCCAGAACATCGGGGTGACGCGCGGCACGGTGTCGTTGACGGCCTGGTCGATCATGGCCGGCGTGGCCTGGCGCACATCCGTCGTGTACTTCTTCAGCAGCAGGCCAAAGCCCAGATCGGCCTGGAAGCGGTCCAGCGTGACGCGGGCCGCCACATCGTCGCGGTTGGCGCGCAGGGCCTCCAGCGCGATCACGGCCTGGATGCCGTTGACGATGCGTTCGCGGTTCTTGGCCTTGATCTCATGGATGCCGGGAATGGTCTTGGTCACCGAGCGGGTGCCGATCAGGCCCATCACCCAGGGCACCG
>JAYSCA010000530.1:0-2579 GCA_041915165.1 Ideonella sp. | reverse complement strand
GCATCGCCCACACCGAGGACTCGGCCGCCGACGGCGCCCGCATGCACGCGGCCCAGCTCTGGATCGCGCTGCCCGACGCCGAGCGCGACCGGCCGCCGGCCTTCCAGAACCACCCGGTGCTGCCGGTCCGGTCGCTGGAGGGTTGGCAAGTGACGGTGCTGGCCGGCAGCGCGCTGGGCGCGACCTCGCCGGTGCAGGTCTTCACCCCGCTGGTGGGGCTGGAGCTGAAGACCGAGGCGGCCGGGACGGTGACGCTGCCGCTGGACCCGACCTTTGAACATGCCGCGATGGTGCTGGAGGGCGAGGCCTGGGTGGCCGGCGAGCGCCTGGACGCGGACGAGCTGCTGTACCTGCCGCCGGGCGCCGACAGCGTGGCCCTGCGCAGCGAGGGGCCGCTGCGGCTGCTGTGGCTGGGCGGTCAGCCCTGGGCCGATGCGCCCATCCTGCTGTGGTGGAACTTCGTGGGCCGCAGCCAGGAAGCGCTGCAGACGGCCTTGCAGGCCTGGGAGCAGGGCAGCGCGCGCTTCGGCGTGGTGCGGCCCGGCAGCCCGGCGCCGCGCCTGCAGGCCCCGTCGCTGCAGGGCGTGCACCTGAAGCCCTGAGCGGCCGGAAGGGGCTGGGCCGCGCTCAGCCGCCCAGCAGCGACTGGCCACAGACGCGCAGCACCTGGCCCGTCAGCCCCAGAGCCTCCGGTCGAGCCAGGAAGGCCACGGCCTCGGCCACGTCGCGCGGCTGGCCGCCCTGGGCCAGCGCGTTCATGCGCCGCCCGGCCTCGCGGATCAGCCAGGGGATGCGGCGGGTCATCTCCGTCTCGATGAAGCCGGGCGCCACCGCATTGACCGTGATGCCCCGCTCGGCCAGGGCCGTCGCGCGGCGGGCCACATAGCCGATCAGCGCCGCCTTGCTGGCCGCGTAGTTGGTCTGCCCGGCATTGCCGGCGATGCCGCTGATGGAGGACAGGCAGACCTCGCGCCCGCCCGCGCGCAGCAGGCCGGCGTCGTCCAGGGCCGCATCCAGCCGCAGCACGGCCTGCAGGTTCACCGCCATCACCGCGTCCCATTCGGCGGCACTCATGCGGGCCAGCGTGCGGTCGCGGGTGATGCCGGCGTTGTGCACCAGCAGGTCCACGCCGCCCCAGGGGCGCAGGGCCGCCGCCAGCTGCTGTGGCGCATCCGGCGCAGTGATGTCCAGCGCCAGGGCGGTGCCGCCCAGGCGCTGGGCCAGTGCCGTCAGTGGCGCTTGCGCGGCCGGCACGTCCACGCACAGCACCCGGGCGCCGTCCTCGGCCAGGCGTTCGGCGGTGGCCGCGCCCAGGCCGCGCGCGGCCCCGGTCACCACCGCGACGCGGGGGGCGGTGGGCGCGGCCGGCGGGGCGGCCACCGTGGCCGTCAGCCGCAGGGCCCGGCCCGAGACGTAGGCGCTGCGGTGGCTGCAGAAAAAGCCCACCGGCCCGTCCAGCCGGTCGGGGCTGCCGGGCGTGAGCCACAGCAGGTTGGCGGTGGCGCCGCGCCGGCCCACCTCCTTGGCCAGGCTGCGCACAAAGCCTTCGCAAGCCTGCGCGGCGGCGGCGGCCTCGGCGCTGTCCAGCGTGTCCGGGGCGGTGGCCAGCACCAGCAGGTGGGCGCAGGGCGCCAGCCGGGGCAGGCGCGGGCCGAAGAAGTCCTTCAGTGCCTGCAGGGCCGCCACCGTGTGGCAGCCGGTGGCGTCGAAGACGGCGATGTCCAGCGGTCCGTCGCCCGCGTCCAGTGCGGCGCCGTGCGCCACCAGGCTCTGCTGGACCACCGCCAGCGCCGCGCCCTGCGCGGTGCCGGCCAGGCTGGTGCGGCGGCCGTGCAGTTCGTCGGCGCGCCAGGGGCCCGCCTCGCGGCACAGCCGGCGTGGCGCGGGCAGGCCCAGGCGGCGGATCAGCGGGCCGGTCCAGCGGCCTGCGGCCAGTTCAACCAGTCGGTCGGAGGGGGCGGTCATGGGGCGGTTGAGGGGAAGCAAGGCGACCGCCCATTGTGGGCCCGGTGTCAGCGGCAGGGGGCGGCGCGCGGGGCGGGCGCGCTGGCCCCGGGCAGCGCGTGCAGCGTCAGCGCCATGGCCACCAGCGCGGTGCCCAGCAGCTCGCTGGCTCCGGGCGGCTGGCCCAGCAGGGCCCGCATCGCCATCACCGAGACCGGCACCACGTTCAGGAACAAGGTGCCCACCGCCGGTCCCAGCCGGCGCACGCCGAGGTTGAAGGCCAGCACCGCCAGCACCGTCGGCACCAGGGCGACGTAGACCAGTGAGGGCGCCCAGGCCTGCAGCGTGACGGGGGCCGGGGCGCGGCACAGGCCCAGCGCGGTCAGCAGCAGGGCCCCGGCCAGCAACCAGGGCAGCGAGGCCGTGGCCGTCAGCGCGGTGTATTCCAGCGCGTTCAGATGGCTCAGCCGGGCGCCGCCTCGGGTGTAGATCACCCAGCCCAGGGTGGCGGCGAAGATGAGGGCGTCGCCCCACAGGGCGTCGGGCCCGGCGGACTGGGCGGCGGGGCCCAGCAGGCCGGCCACCGTGGCCACCCCGGCCAGGGCCAGCGCGGCACCCGCCAGGGCCCGGGCGCT
>JAYSCA010000529.1:0-2590 GCA_041915165.1 Ideonella sp. | reverse complement strand
GCACGCGCTGGGTGATGCCGTCGCGCAGCGAGGGATCGGCCGCGATCAGCAGGTTGTGCACGATGGGCGCGGCGCAGTAGTGATCCACCTTGTGCTCGCGCATCGCTTCCAGGATCAGCTTGGCATCGACCTTGCGCAGGCAGACATGGGTGCCGGCGATCATCGCGATGGTCCAGGGGAAGCACCAGCCGTTGCAGTGGAACATCGGCAGCGTCCACAGGTAGACCGGGAAGTGCGGCATGGTCCAGCTGGCCACGTTGCACACCGCGTTCAGGTAGGCCCCGCGGTGGTGGGTCACCACGCCCTTGGGGTCGCCGGTGGTGCCACTGGTGTAGCTCACCGCGATCGCGTCCCACTCGTCGACCGGGCCGTCCAGGTGGGCCACCGGCTCGTGGGCCGCCAGCAGGGCCTCGTACTCATGGGTGCCCAGGCGCTCGGCGCGGCCGGTGTACTCGCTGTCGGCCACGTCGATCACGATCGGGTTGCGGCCATGCTCCTCGCGCAGGCGGCGCAGGGCTTCGTACATCAGCGGGCCGAACTCGGTGTCGGTGATCAGCACCGCGGTCTCGCAGTGGTTCATCTGCCAGGCCAGCAGCGGCGCGTCCAGCCGGGTGTTCAGCGTGTTGAGCACGGCGCCGGTGGCGGGCACGCCGTAGTGGGCCTCCACCATCTCGGGGGTGTTGGGCAGCATCACGCTGACGGTGGTGCCCCGGCCCACGCCCAGCGCCTTCAACGCGGCGGCCAGGCGGGCGCTGCGGTCGCGCGTCTGCGCCCAGGTGTAGCGGCGCTGGCCGTGGATCACCGAGGTCAGATCCCCGAACACTTCGGCCGTGCGCTCCACGAAGCTGATCGGCGACAAGGGCACGTAGTTGGCCGGGTTCTTGTCCAGGTGCTGGTCGTAAATGCCGCTCATCGCAGTCTCCTCTTGGTTTTTGGTTGGCGGTGAATATACGCGGGACTCTATGTGGCGCAGTTGAACGCAAGCTGACCAAAACCCACGCCAGGCGGTTACACTGCGCGGATGTCAGGAGAGAGCCCCGCACACCGGGGCCGCCGAAGGCGCAGAGGTTCATCCCTCGAACGCTCAGGCAAAAGGACTGGCAGCCGTGCGCGTGGTGACACCCGCACGTTCCTCACTGGAGAGAGACCGGGGATGGCGCGAGCGCCATGAGACGGTCCACCGAAGGGGCAAGCAGCCTCCCGCGCAACCCGCGGAGCTGCCAATCTCTCAGGTAAAGCGGACAGCGGGGGCCCTTGGATGATTTTTTCAGCCAGCCGCCCCGCCACCTTTCACCGAGAGACGCCCGCCCATGAGTGACGCTGCCCCCCTGCTCCAGACCCCGCTGCACGCCCTGCACCTTGAACTCGGTGCCCGCATGGTGCCGTTCGCCGGCTATGCCATGCCGGTGCAGTACCCCACGGGCCTGATGGCCGAACACCGCCAGTGCCGCGAGGCCGCCGCGCTGTTCGACGTCTCCCACATGGGCCAGCTGCGCCTGATCGGCGCCGAGGCCGCCGCCGCGCTGGAAACCCTGGTGCCGGTCGACGTGATCGACCTGCCCGCCGGCAAGCAGCGCTACGCCTTCTTCACCAATGCCGAAGGCACGCTGCTGGACGACCTGATGATCACCCGCCCGGCCGGCGAGGCCGCCGCGGCCTTCGGCGACCTGTTCGTGGTGGTCAACGCCGGTTGCAAGGACGCCGACATCGCCCACCTGCAGGCCCACATCGGCAGCCGCTGCACCGTGCAGCCCCTGCCTGAGCGTGCCCTGTTGGCCCTGCAGGGGCCGCAGGCCGTCACCGCCCTGTCGCGTCTGAACCCGGGCGTGGCCAGCCTCACCTTCATGACCGGCGGCCTGTTCACGCTGGCCGGTGCCGAATGCTTCGTCACCCGCTCCGGCTACACCGGCGAGGACGGCTTCGAAATCTCGGTGCATGAAAGCCAGGCCGAAGCTCTGGCCCGGGCCCTGCTGGCCGAGCCCGAGGTCAAGCCCGCCGGCCTGGGCGCGCGCGACACCCTGCGCCTGGAAGCCGGCCTGTGCCTGTACGGCCATGACATCGACACCACCACCAACCCGGTGGAGGCCGCGCTGACCTGGGCCATCCAGAAGGTGCGCCGTGCCGGAGGCGCCCGCGCCGGTGGCTACCCCGGTGCCGCGGTGATCGACGCGCAATTTGCCAATGGCCCCAGCCGCAAGCGCGTGGGCCTGGTGGGCAAGGAACGCGCCCCGGTGCGCGAAGGCACGGCCCTGGTGGCGGCCGACGGCACACCGCTGGGCACCGTCACCAGCGGCACCCTGGGCCCCACCGTCAACACCCCTGTGGCCATGGCTTACCTGCCGGCGGCCTACACCACCGTCGGCACCGAAGTCTTCGCCGAAGTGCGCGGCAAGCGCCTGCCCATGACCGTGGCGGCCATGCCCTTCACGCCCAACCGCTACTACCGCGGCTGAGCCCCTCCCATTTCCTCTCCCTTTCTTCCTTTTCGCCCCTCAACGCCTCGCAGGAGCCTGCCATGACCGTCAAGTACACCAACGACCACGAGTGGATCAACATCGCCGACCCCGCCGCCGCCATCGTCGGCATCACC
>JAYSCA010000528.1:0-2612 GCA_041915165.1 Ideonella sp. | reverse complement strand
CTGGGCCCGGACCTGGGCCGGCGCGGTGCCACCCAGCACATTGCGGGCGTTGAGCGAGCCGCGCAGCGTCAGCACCTGGTACACATCCTCGCCGATGCTGGCGTGGAAGCCCTGCAGCGTGGCCAGCGGCAGCTCGGCCAGGTCCACGCCCTGCTTCAGGCCTTCCTTGACGGCGTGGGCCACGACCTCGTGGGCATCGCGGAAGGGCAGGCCCTTCTTGACCAGGTAGTCGGCCAGGTCGGTGGCGGTGGCGTAGCCGCGCAGCGCGGCGGCTTCCATCGCCTCGGCCTTGACGGTCAGGCCGGCGCTGCGGCTGCCATCGGCCGCCACCTCGCCGCCGATCATCTCGGCCATGATGCGCAGCGTGTCCTTGACCGTGTCCACGGTGTCGAACAGCGGCTCCTTGTCTTCCTGGTTGTCCTTGTTGTAGGCCAGGGGTTGGCCCTTCATCAGCGTGATCAGGCCCATCAGGTGGCCCACCACGCGGCCCCCCTTGCCGCGCGCCAGCTCGGCCACGTCGGGGTTGCGCTTCTGCGGCATGATCGACGAGCCGGTGCAGTAACGGTCGCTGAGGTTGATGAAGCCGAAGTTCTGGCTCATCCAGTAGACGATCTCCTCGGCCAGGCGCGAGATGTGGATCATCACCAGCGAGGCAAAGGCAGTGAACTCGATCGTGAAGTCGCGGTCGCTCACCGCGTCCAAGCTGTTCTGGCAGACGGCCTCGAAGCCCAAGGTGCGGGCCACGCGCTCGCGGTCCAGCGGGTAGCTGGTGCCGGCCAGCGCGGCCGCGCCCAGCGGCAGGCGGTTCACGCGCTTGCGCAGGTCGGCCAGGCGCTCGGCATCGCGGGCGAACATCTCCACATAGGCCAGCAGATGGTGGGCGAAGCTGACCGGCTGGGCCACCTGCATGTGGGTGAAGCCGGGCATCACCGTTTCGGTGTTCTTCTCGGCCACGGCCACCAGGGCGCGCTGCATGTCGGCCAGCAGGGTGCTGATCTGGTCGATCTCGCCGCGCAGCCACAGGCGCACGTCGGTGGCCACCTGGTCGTTGCGGCTGCGGCCGGTGTGCAGGCGCTTGCCGGCGTCGCCCACCAGCGTGGTCAGGCGGGCCTCGATGTTCAGGTGCACGTCCTCCAGCTCGCTCTTCCATTCGAAGGCGCCGGATTCGATCTCGCTCTTGATCTGGGCCATGCCGCGCTGGATGTCGGCCAGGTCCTGGGCGCTGATGATGCCTTGCGCGGCCAGCATGTCGGCATGGGCCAGGCTGCCCTCGATGTCGGCGGCCCACAGGCGCTTGTCGAAGAACACGCTGGCGGTGTAGCGCTTGACCAGCTCGCTCATCGGCTCGGAAAAGAGCGCGGACCAGGCCTGGGATTTCTTGTCGAGTTGGTTGGTGCTCATGGCAGGGGGCAGCGTGTTCGGGCAGGGAATCGGCGATTTTAGGCCGCCGCCTTGCCCCGGGGCGGCCGGGCCGGCCAGAATCGCCCGCGTGAGCCCAACCAGTAGTGAAACCCAGACCACCTTGTTCGACGAGCTGCGGCCGGACGGGCCGCGCCCCGGCACACCCGCGGCCTTGCCGGGATGCAGCAGCGGCATGGTGCTGCGCTCCCTGTGGTTGGTGCATGCGGTGCTGGGGGCCGGCTTGCTGTTTGTGACCCGCAGCCTGGGCCATTGGGTGGCCTTGCTGAGCCAGGCGGCGGCCGTGGCCGTGCCGGCCACGCTGGGCTGGCTGCTGGTGGTGTGTGCGGCGCGCCCCTTGATCGCGCGGCTGCCCGCCTGGGTGCAGGCCGGGGGCATTGCCAGCGTGGGCGGGCTGGCGGCCTTGTGCGCCTGGGTGCCGATGAACCGCCTGGGCGTCTCGGGTGATGTGCAGACGACCTGGCTGGCGCCGTGGATGGCCGGCAGCCTTCTGGCCTGGCTGCTGTTGCTCTCCGAGCGCTGGCGCCACCGGGCCCGCCTGCCGGCCGCGACGGCCGCCCGGCTGGCCGACCTGCAGACCCGCATCCGGCCGCACTTTCTGTTCAACACCCTCAACACCGCCATCGCCCTGGTGCAGGTGGACCCGCGCCGGGCCGAAGAGGTGCTGGAGGATCTGGCCGAGCTGTTCCGCGCTGCCCTGGGGGCGATGGACGAGTCCACCACCCTGCGGGAGGAGGTGGCGCTGAGCCGGCGCTATCTGGACATCGAGCAGCTGCGCTTCGGCAACCGGCTGCGCCTGGAATGGGACCTGGACCCCCAGGCGGATGACGTGCGGCTGCCGCCGCTGGTGTTGCAGCCGCTGATCGAGAATGCGGTGCGCTACGGCGTTGAGCCCAGCGACCGGGGCGGCAAGATCGAGATCCGGACGCGGCGCCGGCGCGACCGGGTGCTGGTGTCGGTGACGAACACGGTGCCGCTGGCCGGCAGTGCGTCCCGCCGCGGCCACGGCATCGGCCTGGCCAGCGTGCGTGAGCGGCTGCGTTTGATGCACGACCTGGATGCCGATTTCCACAGCGGCATCATCGAAGACGGGCGCTGGCGGGCTTCGCTCAGCGTGCCCGCGGGCTGAAACCAGGGAAAAGGGGAGGGGCATGGCCGAGGAGGGATTGAGGCTGCTGCTGGTGGACGATGAG
>JAYSCA010000527.1:0-2614 GCA_041915165.1 Ideonella sp. | reverse complement strand
CCTGTTGCCGCGGCTGGCGCTGTTCCGCCATGCCTACCCGGAGATCGAGCTGATCCTGCAGGTTGCCATTCCGTTGGCCGATGTGAAGGCCGAGGAGGCCGACCTGGAGGTGCGCTACGGCACCGGCGCCTATCCGGACGTGGAGCATGTGCGCATCCTCAGCGACGAGGTCACGCCCGTCTGCAGCGCCGACTACCTCAACGAGTTCGGTCCGTTCGGGAGCTTCGACACCATCGAGGACGTGACGCGGGCCCATCTGATCCGCAGCCCGCTGGACCCCTGGAGCACCTGGTTCCAGGCCCACGGCATCGCGCTGCCCGAACCGCGGGTGGGCTCGCAGTTCAACGATGTGGGCCTGGTGCTGGATGCGGCGGCGGCTGGCTTCGGGGTGGCGCTGATGCGCACCAAGCTGGGCGTGAGCTGGGTCGACACGGGCCGCCTGGTGCGGCTGTCGCCGCAGGCCGTGCCTTCGCCTTGCGCCCACCACCTGTGCTGGAAGCCCGGGGCGATGGAACGCTGGGAGTGCGCGGCCTTCGTGGACTGGATGAAGGCCGCCCTGGCCTGAGCCGCGCCGAACCCCGGGGGGTGTCGAGGGTTAACCCTCGATTTGAAGAACTCTCACGCGCACGGGCAGCAAGTTTCAATCGCGCCCGCGCCCCGTCTCCCTACAGTCGCAGCCGATTCGCGGCCTCGGACGTGCCAGCCATGCCCGAGGCCGCGGTGTGTTCGCAGGCAAGACGACCCGCAGTACGAGGAGACAACCCACCATGGCCTGGCAGCAGATTTACGACCCCTTCGGCAACATGTTCATCTCCACCGCCTTGGCCGCCGTGCCAGTGGTGGTGATGCTGGTGGCGCTGGGCTTCTTCCACATCAAGGCGCACATCGCCGCCGGCATGGGCCTGGCCGCCGCCTTCTGCGTGGCCGTGTTCGGCTACGGCATGCCCGCCGGCCTGGCCGGCAACGCGGCCGTCTACGGCGGCCTGACCGGCCTGCTGCCGATCGGCTGGATCGTGCTCAACATCATCTTCCTGCAGCAGCTGGCCGAGCAGAACGGCAGCTTCAAGGTGCTGCAGGACTCGCTCTCGGGCATCACCGAGGACCGGCGGCTGCAGCTGCTGCTGATCGCCTTCTGCTTCGGCGCCTTCTTCGAGGGCGCGGCGGGCTTCGGCACCCCGGTGGCGGTGACGGCCGGCATCCTGATCGGCCTGGGCTTCTCGCCGCTGGCCGCCTCGGGCCTGTCGCTGATCGCGAACACGGCGCCGGTGGCCTTCGGCGCGCTGGGCACACCGGTCATCACGCTGGCCAAGGTGCACGGCTACGACCTGATGGAAGTGACCGGCATGATCGGCCGCCAGCTGCCGTTCTTCTCGCTGCTGGTGCCGTTCTGGCTGATCTGGGCCTTCGCCGGCCGCAAGGCGATGATGGAGATCTGGCCCGCCATCCTGGTGACCGGTCTGTCGTTTGCCATCCCGCAGTATTTGGTGTCCAACTTCATCGGCCCCGAGCTGGTGGACATCATCGCCGCGCTGGTGTCGATGGCCGCGCTGGTGAGCTTCCTGAAGGTCTGGCAGCCCAAGAGGATCTGGACCTCGCCCTCGCTGAAGGGCCATGAGCAGGACGGCGGCGAGCCGCCGCGCGCCAAGACCATGGTGGCCTACAGCAGCAAGGAACTGCTGCGCGCCTGGACCCCCTGGCTGATCCTGACCGTGTTCGTGTTCATCTGGGGGCTGCCGGCGGTCAAGAACAGCCTGAATGGCATGTTCTCGCCCAAGTTCGCGATCGAAGGCCTGAACAACCTGATCGAGAAGGTGCCGCCGGTCGTGCCGACCCCGCACAAGGAGGCCGCGGTCTACGTGCTGAACCTGCTCTCGGCCACCGGCACCGGCATCCTGTTGTCGGCCATCGTCGGCGCCTTCGTGATGGGCTACGGCCCGGTCGCGATCGTCAAGACCTTCTTTCGCACGCTCTGGCTGGTGCGCATGTCGCTGCTGACCATCGTGCTGATGCTGGCCCTGGGCACGCTGACCCGTTACTCGGGCACCGACACCACGCTGGGTCTGGCCTTTGCCAACACCGGCGTGCTCTACCCCTTCTTCGGCACCCTGATGGGCTGGCTGGGCGTGGCGATGACCGGCTCGGACACCGCGTCCAACGTGCTGTTCGGCGGCATGCAGAAGGTGGCGGCCGACCAGCTGGGTCTGAACCCGCACCTGATGGGCGCGGCCAACAGCTCTGGCGGCGTGATGGGCAAGATGATCGACGCGCAGTCGATCGTCGTGGCCTCCACCGCCACCCGCTGGTTCAACCACGAAGGCGACATCCTGCGCTACGTGTTCTTCCACTCGGTGGCGCTGGCCTGTCTGGTGGGCGTGCTGGTGACGCTGCAGGCCTACGTGCCGCCGTTCACGCTGCTGGTCCACTGAGCCCCGCACGGGGCGCCCGCGGCGGGATTGCCCCGCCGTGGGTCACAGCTGTTTTGACCCGCCGGCCGCGTTCTTCCCAAGGGCAGCGCGGCCGGTCGGCGTTACAGTCTCCGGGCCGCCCTCGGCCCACTGTCGCGCTCCACCGAGCCGACCCTCCGCGACCATGACGACCACCCTGACCGACGCCC
>JAYSCA010000526.1:0-2616 GCA_041915165.1 Ideonella sp. | reverse complement strand
TGCTGGCCGAGCAGGGCGCTCGGCTGCGCTGGGTGCTGCGCACCCATGAGCACGACGCCCGGCGCAGCCCGGCCGAGCGCGCGGCCCTGGCCGAGCTCCAGGCCACCTGGGTGCAGCACCGGCCGCCACCGCAGCCCATCCTGCCGGTGGGCGACGACTACATCGAGGTCATCGCCACCCCCGGCCACACCCCGGATTGCCTGAGTTTTCGCTGGCGCGACCGGCTGTTCTGCGGCGACCTGCTGATCGTCGACGCCTGCCCGGACCAGCCCCGCCCGGCCCGGCCGCAGTCGCTGTGGGACAGCGTGACCCACGTGGTCTTTCGCCTGCCCGATGAAACGCTGCTGTTCTCGAGCTGCGTGCGCCGCGGCCGCCTGGTGGCCACGGTGGGCGAACAGCGCCGCTGGCACCCCTGGTTTGGCAACACCAGCCGGGACGCCTTCCTGACCCGGGTGGCCAGCCTGCCCGAGCGGCGGCCCGCCGGCACCGTGGACTGATCTGGATCGAAGCGCTCACATACCCATTTGGGTATATTGAGGGCTTCCAACGCAGGAGTTTCCATGAGCACCTTCGACCATGTCGGCCTGATGCAGGACATCAACAGCCAGCTCGGCCCGTTCCGCAAGTCCCAGCCCGAGGCCATGCGCGGCTTCAGCGCGATGGCCCAGGGTGCCCTGGCCGATGGCGCGCTGAGCGCCAAGCACAAGGAACTGATCGCGCTGGCCATTGGGGTGACGCAGCGCTGCTCGGGCTGCATCGGCTTCCACGCCAAGGCCCTGGTGCGCCTGGGCGCCACCCGGGCTGAGGTGGAGGAGATGCTCGCCGTCTGCGTTTACATGGGCGGTGGGCCGGCCTTGATGTACGTGGCCGAGGCCTTGAAGGCCTGGGACGTGCTGAGCGCGCCCGAACCCGCCAGCTGCTGAGCCGGTTGGGGCGCCGCCGCCGAAGCCTCCGGCTGCCAGCCCCCGCCCAGCGCCAGGAACAGCTGGGCCTGGTCATCGGCCAGGGCCGCCTCGCTGGCGGCCAGCTCGGCCTCGGCACTGGCCAGCGAGCGCTGCGCATCCAGCGCCGGCAGGTAGCCGGTGCGGCCACGCTGGTAGAGGCGGCGCGCCTGCTCGGCCACCGTCGCCTCGTGCTGGCGCGCGGTCAGCAGCGCGGCATGGCGGTCCAGCTCCCGCGCATAGGCGTTCAGCGCGGTCTCGGTCTCGCGCAGCGCGGTCAGCACCGTGCCGTCGAAGCGGGCCAGCGCGGCCTGGGTGCCGGCTTCGGCCCGGGCGATGCGGGCCTGGGCGGCGCCGGTGTTGGGCAGGGTCCAGGAGATCAACGGCCCCAGGCTCCAGCCCACGCTGTCCGAGCCGAGGAAGTCGGTGGCCGGGCTGGCACTGTGCACCGACAGGCCCAGCCGGATGTGCGGATACAGGTCGGCCGTGGCCACCCCGATGCGGGCGGTGGCGGAGGCCAGCTGCCGCTCGGCCTGGCGCACGTCGGGCCGGCGGCGCAGCAAGGCGGCGCCATCGCCCACCGGGATCACGCCCCGCACCTGCGGCGGCGTGTCGCAATCGCTCACCCCGGCCGGCAGGGCCTGGGGCAGCGCGCCGGTGAGCGTGGCCAGCCGGTAGAGCGCGCTCTGGCGACGGGCCTGCAGCGGCGGCAGCGCCGCGCGCAGGCGCTCCAGCTGGCCCTGCGCCCGTTCGACGTCGGTCACACCGGCCCGGCCAGCGTCGTGCAGCCGCCGGGTCAGGCCGACGGCCTCGTCCTGCAGACGCACCGAGGTCTGCGCGCTGCGCAGCTGCAGGCCGATGGCACAGGCTTCGGCATAGGCCCGGGTGGTGCCGGCGGCCACCTGCACGCGGGCCAGATCGGTCGCGGCCTCGGCCGCCTCGCGGCTGGCCTGGGCGGCCTCGGCGGCCCGCTGCAGCTGGCCGAACCAGTCCAGCGGCACGCCCACCTGCAGCCCCGCGTCCGTCAGCCACCGGGCCTTGGGGGTGACCCCCGGTTCCAACAGGCTCAGGCCAGACTGGTGGCCCCAGGCCGGGCCGCCGGAGACCGACACCGACGGCCGGCGATCGCCCGCCACCTCGGCCTCCAGCGCCCGCTCGCGGGCCAGGTTGGCCACCGCCTGGCGCAGGTCGGTGTTGTGCGCCAGCGCCTGCTGGACCAGGCCGTCCAGCCGCGGGTCGTCGTAGAGCCGCCACCAGGCCGCCGGCAGGGCTTCGGCGCTGTAGAGCGCGGGCGCGGCTTCGGCGAACGGGGCGCTGGCGCCCGGCTGCGCGGCCAGCGCCTGGGCCGGCACCTGGTAATCCGGGCCGACCGGCGCGTGGCTGCACGCGCTCAGCAACAGCGCCACCGCCACGCCCGTGGCCCCGGTACCGAAAGACAAAGCACGCATCGCGTTCACTCCACCCGCCGGGCCACGGGGGCCTGGGCGGTGTGGGTGCGGGCCGGCTCAGCAGCGCCCTCTTCCACCTGCACCGTCACCGTCTGCCCGGCCACCAGCCGGACGCCCGCCGGCCAGGGCGTGTCCAGGTGCACCCGCACCGGCACGCGCTGCGCCAGCCGCACCCAGTTGAAGCTGGGGTTCACCGCCGGCAGCAGGTTGGCGCTGGTGGCGCGGTC
>JAYSCA010000525.1:0-2619 GCA_041915165.1 Ideonella sp. | reverse complement strand
ATGCCTACCGTTTTGCTGGCGACGATGCGCGCTCGCAGGCCTGGTACCAGAGCGCCCGGGAACACGCCAGCGCCGAGGGTGAAACCTCGATGATCAGCGCGCTGCTGCACAACATCGCGGCGATGCGGGCGGCGGGCATCGGGCTGGACGACGCCTTCGGGCGGGGGGATCTGGAAGCGGCGCACCGCGCGCTGCTGGAGGCCGAGTCGACCGCCAACTACGACTGGGGGGCCGGGGCCTCGGCGCTGCAGGCCATGGTGCCGCTGCAGGGTCGGGCCCAGCTGCTGGTGGTGCTGGGGCGTTGGGACGAGGCCACCGCCTTGTTCGACAGCCACCTGGCCCGCGCCAAGGCCGAGGGCATGGCCCACCGCGAGGCGCGTTTCGTTGCCGAGCGGGCCTGGTGCCACCTGCGGCGCGATCGCCCGCGGGAGGCGCTCAAAGACGCCCGGCAGGCGGCCAAATGCCTCGACGCCCAGTTCGATCCGGACGACCGTGCCGCCACCCATGCGCGCCTGGCCCGGGTGTTCGCTGAACTGGGACGGGCCGACGAGGCCCAGCACCACCAGGCCCTGGCCGACGCGGCCCTGGCGGCCTACCGCGACAGCCAGCGCCTCTGGCGCGAGGCCCTGGACCAGGCCCTGGCCGGGCTCAGAACAGCGCCATGCTGAGCTTGCGGCGGTACTGATCCAGCACCGGGTCGCTGGGCGCCACTGCGGCCTTGCCGGCGATTTCCAGCGTGCTGCCGCTGGGGGCCGCGTCCGGTCCGGCCTTGGGCGCCGGCTTGGTCATCAGCTCCAGGATCGCCACATAGGTCTTGCGCGCGGCCTCGTCCTGCCAGGCCTTGTCGCGCATGATGATTTCCAGCAGCTCGTCCATCGCGTCGGTCAGCTGGCCGGCCACGAACAGGCGCTGGGCGCGCAGGAAGCGGGCGCTGAAGTCACGCTTGTTGGCGGCGATCGCGGCGTCCAGCGTGGCCAGGTCGGGGGCCTGCAGCGCGGCCTCGGCGGCCTGCAGCCAGCGCTCGATGGCGGCAAAGCGGCTGTCGGTCAGCACCTTGACGGCGGCCGGCTCGAAGGCGGCGCGGGCCTGGGCCACGCGCTCGGGCTCGGTGCGGGCCAGGCCCAGCAGCACCTTCAGGTAGTCCAGCCGGGCGACGTCGTTGGCCGGGTCGATCGCCACAGCCTCCTGCAGCTTGGCCAGCACGCTCTCGATGTCATGGCTCTCTTCGGCCAGCATCGCCTCGGCTTCCTCCACCTCGGCCTCGGCGTCCAGCGCTTCCGGGCTGGGCACGTGCTTGTCCAGGAACTCGCGGATCTGGGCTTCGGGCAGGGCGCCCACGAAGCCGTCGACCGGCTGGCCACCGGAGAACATCACGCAGAAGGGGATGGAGCGCACGCCGAAGGCCTGGCTGAGCTGACCGGCGATCTCGGGCTGCTCGTCGCTGTTGAGCTTGGCCAGCAGGAAGCGGCCGGCGTAGGCCGTCTCCAGCTTTTCGAGCACCGGGCCCAGGGATTTGCACGGACCGCACCAGGGCGCCCAGATGTCCAGCAGCACCGGTTGCTGCCGGGAGGCCTCGATCAGCTCGGTCTGGAAGTTCTCGATGGTGATGTCAATCATGGTCTCGGATTCCTGTGGGGGCCGGCGTCAGCGGCGCCGGGCAGCAAATGGGGCTGAACACGGGGGAAACAAGCCCGGCCTAAAATCCGGGGTTTCGTGATCGGAGCATGAAGCCTTGAACAGCGCCTCGCCCGCAACTGCGCCCGTGGTCGGCATCGTCATGGGATCTTCCAGCGACTGGGAGACCATGAAGGCTGCGGCCCAGATTCTCGCCGAGTTCGGCGTGTCCTATGAGGCCCGCGTGGTCTCGGCGCACCGCATGCCCGATGACATGTTCACCTACGCCGAGCAGGCCGCGCCCCGGGGGCTGCAGGCCATCATCGCCGGCGCCGGTGGCGCCGCCCACCTGCCGGGCATGCTGGCGGCCAAGACGGTGGTGCCGGTGCTGGGGGTGCCGGTGGCCAGCCGCCACCTGCAGGGCGTCGATTCGCTGCACTCCATCGTCCAGATGCCCAAGGGCATTCCGGTGGCCACGTTTGCCATCGGCACCGGTGGCGCGGCCAATGCGGCGCTGTTCGCGGTGGCCATGCTGGCCAACCGCGACCCGGCTCTGCGCACGCAGCTGGAAGCCTTCCGCGCCCGCCAGACCGAGGCGGCGCGGGCCATGACGCAGGACCTGGTCTGACATGGCCGCCCCCCTGACCTTGTTGCAGCCCGGCGCCACGCTGGGCGTGATGGGCGGCGGCCAGCTGGGCCGCATGTTCGTGCACGCGGCCCAGGCCATGGGCTACCGCACCGCGGTGCTGGACCCGGACCCGGCCAGCCCGGCCGGGCTGGTCTCGCATGTGCACATCCAGGCCGACTACCTGGACGCCGCCGGCCTGAACCAGCTGGCCGACGCGGCCGATGCGATCACGACCGAGTTCGAAAATGTGCCGGCCCAGGCGCTGCGCACGCTGGCGACCCGCCGGCCGGTGGCCCCGGCTGGCGAGGCGGTGGCGATCTGCCAGGACCGCGCGGCCGAGAAGGCGCACTTCTGCGCGTCCGGCGTGCCCTGCGCCC
>JAYSCA010000524.1:0-2626 GCA_041915165.1 Ideonella sp. | reverse complement strand
GAGATCGGCGATGACTGCACGATCTACCAGGGCGTGACCCTGGGCGGCACCTCGCTGGTCAAGGGTGCCAAGCGCCACCCGACGCTGGAGGCCGGCGTGATCGTCGGCGCCAATGCGGCGGTGCTGGGCGGTTTCACCGTCGGGGCCGGGGCACGTGTCGGCTCCGGTGCGGTGCTGACCAAGCCGGTGCCGGCCGGCGCGACGGCGGTGGGCAACCCCGCTCGCATCATCCAGGCCGAGGCGGATGCCAAGCGCGAGGCTGCGGCCGCGCGCATGGGCTTCTCGGCCTATGGCCTGACCAGTGGCGACGACCCGGTGGCCCAGGCGATGAAGGGCCTGATCGACAACGCCTCCTCGCACGAGCATCAGATTGCGCTGCTGTGGCAGGCCATCGAGAAGCTGGCGGTGCAGGCGCGGGAACTGCCGGCCGACCCCTGTGTCCCGCAGGAGGCCCGGACCACCGAGCAGTTCGACGCCGAACGCCTCAACCGCCTGGTGAAGTGAGGCGAGACCCCGAGGCCCTCAGGCCCCGGGCGTCGTTCAGAGCGTCAGCAGCAGCGGCACGCCCAGCAGCAGCATGTGCCAGTCCACCGGCACGTCCACGCCCAGCGGGGCGGTCCAAGGTGAGACGAAGCCCTGGTCGTCCACATAGCGGTAGCGGAAGTAGTAGGTGCCGGGCACCGGTAGGGCCGGCAGCGTCCATTCACCGCCTTGCAGTTCGGCGCTGGTAACCAGCGAGCCGAACGTGTTGTCACGGGCCAGTTGCACCTGCTGCCGCTCGTCCGGGCGGGCGCTCCAGCTCAGGTGGATCTGACCGTCCTCGCCGGTGCGCACGCTGGGCGGCTCGGGCAGCGGGCGCAGCTCGAAGGGCTGGGCATCGCCCCAGGGGCCACGGTCGCCGTCGGCGCGCTCGCTGGCCAGGCGCCAGTGGTAGCGCCCCGGGGTGTCCAGGGCCAGCGTCAGGCCGGTGTCGGTCAGCGCGTCCTGCTGGGCCACGATCTGCGTGAAGCCGTCGTCGCGGGCCACCTGCAGGTGGTAGCGGGCGGCGTCCGGGTTGCGCAGCCAAGCCAGGGCGATCTGGCCCACGCTCAGCCGGGCGGCCGGGCGCGGCTGGGTGCTGGGCGGGGGCTCCGGCCGGGCCTTCAGCTGGAACGGGTGGCTGGCGTCCAGGCCTTCCAGCCCGTCTTCGGCCACCTGGCGGGCGCGCAGGAACCAGGCGCCATCGTCCAGACCGGCGATGCGGGCCTCGGTGCCGGCCGGCACCGTGACATCGCGCACGACGCGCAGGAAGTCGCCATCGGCGGCGATCTGCACGCGCAGCGGTGCGCCGGTGTCGGGCACCGTGAAGCGCAGCAGCGGCCGCTCGAAGCGTGCAGGCACCGCGGACAGGTCGGGTGCGGGCGCCAGCGGGCGGGGCTGGACGGGGCTGCCGTTGCGCAGCACGGCCCCCTGGCCGGCGGCCAGCTCGCCCTGCGCGGGCGGTTGGGCCTGGGTCTGCGCCCAGACCCGGCCTTCCAGCACTTCCGTCTGGGTGCGGGGCTGGGCGGCATCCGCATGCACGCGGTAGCGCGTGCCGCGCACGCCGATCACCGCGGTGGGGGTGGTCACCTCCAGCGGTTTGGCGCGCTGCACCTTGGTCGCCAGCACCTCCAGCGTGCCGCGCAGCAGGCGCAGCGTGGCGGCGTAGAGGCTGTTGCCCTCGTCGGCCGGCTGGGCCGCACGCAACTGGTAGCGCTGGTGCTGGGCCAGCTCCAGCGTGCTGTCGGGGGGCAGGCTGGCGCGCGAACCATCGCCCAGCCGAATCACGGCGGAGCTGTTGGCCTCGGCGCGAACCGTCTGGCCGGCGCGGACGGGGGTGCCGGCCGCAGCGGGCTGGCCATCCAGCAGGACCTGGCCTTCGACCAGGCTCAGCGTGGCCGGCACGTTCTCCGGCTTGAGCAGGCGCAGCGGCAGCTTCAGCGTCTGGCCGGGGGTGAGGCGGTTGGGGTCCGCCAGGTGATTCAGCCGCGCGACTTCGGGCCAGCTGGCTGGCCGGCGAAACCACTGTCCGCTCAACTGCCACAGCGTGTCGTCGCTTTGCACGGTGTAGGAGACCATCGGCTCGGGGGCGGCCATCGACAGCGCCGGGGTCAGGCTGGCGAGCAGGGCGGGCAGGAGGAACAGACGCATGGTTCAGCCTCGCGGAGGGCGCTGGGCCGACTTGGGGCGGAAGGCCAGGCACAAGGCCGGGTCGGTCTCCAGATAGGGGCCGCCGATCAGGTCGATGCAGTAGGGTACGGCGGCAAAGATGCCATGCACCGGCGGCGTCGCCTGCGGCAAGCCCTGCAGGGTTTCGGCAATCGACTTGGGCTGGCCGGGCAGGTTGATGATCAGCGCCTGGCCGCGGATCACGGCCACCTGGCGGGACAGGATCGCAGTGGGCACGAAGTTCAGGCTGATCGCGCGCATCTGCTCGCCAAAGCCCGGCATCACCTTGTCGGCCACGGCCAGCGTGGCCTCGGGGGTCACGTCGCGCAGCGCCGGGCCGGTGCCGCCGGTGGTGAGCACCAGCTGGCACCCCGCGTCGTCCACCAACGCACGCAGCGCGGCGCTGATCGTGTCCTGCTCATCGGGGATCAGCCGGGTC
>JAYSCA010000523.1:0-2629 GCA_041915165.1 Ideonella sp. | reverse complement strand
GTCTGCAGCAGCAGGCTCATGCCCATGGCCGTGATCAGCGGGGCCAGCCGCGGCGCGTTGCGCAGCGGCCGGTAGGCCACCTTCTCCACCACGTAGTTCAGCACCGAGCACGCAATGATCGCGATCGGCAGCGAGATCAGGAGCAGCGCCCACCCGGGCAAGCCCGAGTCCGCCAGCGCCGTCACCACCGACCACGACACCATCGCACCCACCATCAGCACTTCGCCATGCGCGAAATTGATCAGGCTGATGATCCCGTACACCATCGTGTAGCCCAGCGCCACCAGAGCGTACATGCTCCCCAGCACCAAACCGTTGATGATCTGTTGAACGAAGATATCCATCTGCAGACTGCTCCTGCAAGGTGTTCAAAAAAGGGGCAGGCCTCCGACGCCGCCCACCCCGACTGAAACGGGGCATGCAAGTCGGGTGCCATGCCAAGGGAAATCCGGGTCAGTGTCCCGTCTCGGACGGCGGCGACGGTTCGCCGGCCGCCTGGCGTGCCTCTTCGTTGAGGCGACGCAGTTCGGCGAGCTTGTCGCCGATGCGCAGCTCCAGCCCCCGGGGCACCGGCTGGTAGAACGGCGGTGGCGCCAGACCATCGGGCCAGTAGGACTCGCCGGCCGCGAAAGCGCCGGGCTCGTCGTGCGCGTAGCGGTAGGCGCGCCCGTAGCCCAGGTTCTTCATCAGCTTGGTGGGCGCGTTGCGCAGGTGGATGGGAATGGGCCGCGTGCCGTCCTGGGCCACGAAGGCCTTCACCGCTTTCCAGGCGGTGTAGACGGCGTTGGACTTGGGCGCCACGGCCAGGTAGACCACCGCCTGGGCCAAGGTCAGCTCGCCCTCGGGGCTGCCCAGGCGCTCGTAGGTCTCGGCCGCATCCAGCGCGATGCGCAGAGCCCGCGGGTCGGCATTGCCGATGTCCTCGCTGGCCATGCGCACCACGCGCCGGATGATGTAGCGCGGGTCCACGCCGCCGTCGAGCATGCGGGCCAGCCAGTACATGGCCGCGTCCGGGTCGGAGCCGCGCACCGATTTGTGCAGCGCGGAGATGGTGTCGTAGAACTGGTCGCCGCCCTTGTCATAACGGCGCAGCTGCTCACCCAGCGAGCGCTCGAGACTGGCTTCGTCCAGCTCGGCCACTGGCCCGGCCTGGGCCACCAGGTTCTCGTAGGCGTTGAGCAGCCGGCGGGCGTCGCCATCGGCGTAGCCGATCAGGCGCTCGGCGGCCGCCTCGGTCAGCGGCGGGGCCTGCAGGGCCTCCTGGGCCCGCGCCAGCAGCTGTCGCTGCTCGGCCGGCTCCAGCGCGCGCAGCACATGCACGGTGGCGCGGGACAGCAGGGCCGAGTTGACCTCGAAGGACGGGTTCTCGGTGGTCGCGCCGATGAAGGTGAACAGGCCCGATTCGACATGGGGCAGGAAAGCGTCCTGCTGGGCCTTGTTGAAGCGGTGCACCTCGTCGACGAAGACGATGGTGCGCTGGCCGGCGGCGCGGGCCCGCTCGGCCTCGACCACCGCTTCGCGGATGTCCTTGACCCCGGCCAGCACGGCCGAGAGCACAACGAAATGCGCCTTCACCGCCTGGGCCATCAGCCGCGCCAGCGTGGTCTTGCCCACCCCGGGTGGCCCCCAGAGGATCATCGAATGCAGCCGGCCCTGCTCAAAAGCCACCCGCAACGGCTTGCCCGGGCCCAGCAGATGGGTCTGGCCGATCACCTCGTCGAGATGGTGCGGCCGCAGGCGCTCGGCCAGCGGGGCGCTGGCATCGGGCGGGGTCAGCGCGGCCGCGTCGTGGGCGGCCGGCGGCTCGGCAGGCAGGTCAGAAGGACCGAACAGCGCGTCCTGGCGGCTCGTCGTCATCGGGTGATTGTCGCAGCCCCGTGCCCCACCCGTGAAAAAGCCCGGGAGCACGCCGCTTTTCAGCGCCTAGCGGGGCGGACGCTCACGCACACTGAGAGGTATCGCAGTGACAGACCGTCCGCAGCAGGAGTCTTTTTCGATGAGCGCCACCGCCCAGACCGAATCTTCCACCCTGGCCACCCCGACCGGGAACGCGCCGATGACCGGCGCCCCGCGGGAATACCTCTCCTTCAAGCTGGGTGCCGAGGAATACGGCATCGACATCCTGAAGGTGCAGGAAATCCGCGGTTACGAGAACCCGACCCGCATCGCCAACGCGCCCCACTTCATCAAGGGCGTGGTGAACCTGCGCGGCGTGATCGTGCCCATCATCGACATGCGCCTGCGCTTCGGCCTGCCCGACGCCCAGTACAACAGTTTCACCGTGGTGATCATCCTGAACGTCGCGCACCGCACGGTCGGCATGGTGGTCGACTCGGTCAGCGACGTGCTGGAGCTGCCGGCCGAAACCATCAAGCCGGCACCGGAATTCCACGGCGCGATCGACGCGGCCTACATCACCGGCCTGGGCACGATCAAGAATGGCGACGTCGAGCGCATGCTGATCCTGATGGACATCGAGCAGATGATGACCGCGCCCGACATGGGCCTGATGGACAGCGACGCGCTCATGCACTGAGCGCGCGGGTTCAGGGCGCCGAGATCTCGGCGCCCGCCGGCACGCTGAAATGGAAAGTGTCCGCCGGCAGGCTGGGCAGGATCTGCAGTTCGG
>JAYSCA010000522.1:0-2630 GCA_041915165.1 Ideonella sp. | reverse complement strand
CTGGCGGGTGCTGACCTGGGCCGGGGTGCGCGGTGGCGTGTCGGTGGCGCTGGCCTTGTCGCTGCCGGCCGGGCACAGCCGGGAGGTGGTGCTGTCGCTGACCTACTGCGTGGTGGTGTTCTCGATTCTGGTGCAGGGGCTCACCGTGGGCACCCTCGCCCGCCGCGTGGGGGTGAGCAATGCCAAACCCCTGGCCCTGCCTCAGCCCAGCCCGGCGGCCAGCCAGCGGCCGGCCCCGTAGGTCAGGGCCGCCGCCGCGGCGCCGATGGCCAGCTGCCGCAGCCCGCTGCGCCAGGCGCTGCCCCCGGTGAACAGCGTGATGCCCATGCCAATCAGCAGCAGGCCCAGCCCGCTGGCCAGCGCACAGGCCAGCACCGCCTGCGGACCGGCGACCACCAGCAGGGGCAGCGCCGGCACCGCCGCACCCAGCAAGAAGACCACGAAGGATGTGCCCGCGGCGGCCCAGGGCGAGCCGCCCAGTTCGTCCGGGTTGATGCCCAGCTCTTCACGCACCAGCGTGTCCAGCGCGCTGCCGTGCTGGCCCATCACCCGGTGCGAGATGGCCTGGGCCTCCTCGGCGCTGAAGCCCTTGGCCTGGTAGATCAGGGCCAGTTCCTCGCGTTCTTCCTCGGGCGCCTGTTCCAGCTCGTCGGCCTCGGCGGCGATCTGCCGGGCGTAGAGCTCGCGGGCGCTCTGCACCGAGATCCACTCGCCCATGGCCATCGAGCCGGCGCCGGCCAGCGCGCCGGCCAGCGCGGTGGTCAGCAGCGTGGTGCCGGAGAACTGCGCTCCGGCGGCCCCCATCAGCAGGCAGAAGGTGGACACCAGCCCGTCGTTGGCGCCCAGCACGGCGGCGCGCAGGGCGTTGCCGTCACTGGCGCCGTGCCGGCCCTCCAGCTGGGCATAGCGGCTGCCGTTCCAGCCGTGGCGGGCCCGGCTGGCCAGATGGGCCAGCAGGCGGGCGTGCGAGCGTTCCTGGGCGGGCATGGCGGTGCCATGGGTCTCGGACTGGCCATCGTAGGTGCCGCGGTTGTCGGCTTCCTGGGTCATCACCGTGGGCAGCACGGCATTGGCCCCCAGCCGCCGGGCCAGCCAGATCAGCACCCGGGCCCGGGTGCTGGTGCGGGGCTGCAGGGGCCGGCCCAGCGCCTGCTCCAGCCGCCGCTGCCAGAACAGCGCATGCCCGTCCTCGGCCTGGGCCAGCCGCCGGTACAGCGCGGCCAGGTCGGTCTGGGGTTCGGCCCGGGCCATGGCGCGGTAGATCGCGGCGCTGTCGATCTCGCTCTGCCAGTTGCTGCGGTAGCGAGCCAGTACGTTCTTCGACAGGGGCGGCGCGGAGGGCATGGCGATTCAAACAAAAGTTATATTTGTGACGATATAATTTCGGGGTGCGCTGGGCTGTCTCAGCAGCGGTCCAGCGTCTCAAGGAGTGACTATGTTCCGGAGCCCTGCGTGGGCTCCGTTTTTTTGTCCACCTCCTCAAGCACTTCGGGGGCGGTGGGCTTGGGCAGCCGCTCCAACTGCATTTCGGCCAGGGCGCCATACAGCGGCCGGCTGAGGATGCGCGAGACACCGCTGGCCACCAGGGCGCAGGCCATCAGGCTGAGCACCATCGCGTGGCCATTGACCATTTCCATCACGATGATGAAGGAGGTCAGCGGGGCCTGGGTGGCCGCGGCCAGAAAGCCGGTCATGCCCAGAGCGATCAGCGCCGGCACCTGCGGGTTGCCGGTCAGCAGCGCGATGTCGTTGCCCAGCGCGCCACCGATGGCCAGCGAGGGCGCGAAGATGCCGCCGGGCACACCCGACCAGGCCGTCAGCCAGGTGGACAGGAACATGAACAGCGCATAGACCACCGGGATGCCGCCTTCGCCGTTGAGCATGTCGCGCGAGTGGGCATAGCCGCTGCCGAAGGTGATGCCCTGGTTGGCCACGCCGATCAGCGCGATCAACAGGCCGCAGCCCGCGGCGAACGCCACCGGGCGGGCCCGGCGCCAGCGGCTGAAGCGGTCGTTCTCCAGCCCGTTCTGCGAGCGGATCATCAGCCGCGAGAACAGACCGCCGGCCAGACCGCAGGTGACAGCCAGCAGCAGGGCCGGCCACCACAGATCGGCCCGGAACTCGTCGACCCGGATGATGCCGAAATAGCTCTCGTTGCCCTGCATCGAGACGCCCATCAGACCGGCCAGCACGATGGCGGCGATGATCAGGCCGCTGTTGCGCTGCTCGGGCCGACGCGAGAGTTCCTCGATGGCGAACATCACCCCACCCAGTGGCGTGTTGAAGGCCGCCGCGATGCCGGCCGCGCCACCCGCCACCAGCAACCCGTGTTCGGACACCAGGTTGCGCTGGGGCAGCCAGTGGCGGGCGTTGTGCATGATGCCGGCGCCCACCTGGACGGAGGGGCCCTCACGCCCCAGCGACAGCCCGGCCAGCAGGCCCCAGGACGCCAGCAGGTACTTGCCCACGGCCAGCTTGATCGACACGTACAGGCCGCGTTGCGCGCGCTCGACCCGGCTGTCCAGCGCGGCCATCACCTGCGGGATGCCCGAGCCGGCGGCGCCGGGCACCCAGCGGCGTGTCACCCAGACGATGGCGGCGGTGCACAGCGGGGTCCACAGCAGCGGGCT
>JAYSCA010000521.1:0-2635 GCA_041915165.1 Ideonella sp. | reverse complement strand
CCCAGCAGGGCGCGGGCCCGCTCATGGGCCTGCTCGCTGCGCCAGGTGGCCCCGGTGCCCGTCATCAGCGCCAGCTCCAGGCCGCTGACCCGGGCCACCACCTCGTGGTCCCGCGCCAACTGGTTCAAACGGGCCGCCACCGCCTGCAGCAGGGCTTCGGCGGCCGCGTGGCCCAGTGTGCCGCGCAACTCCTGGACCTGCGGCAGCTCGACGACCATCAGGGCGTACGCCACCCGGTCCCAGTGGGCGATCTGACTGCGCGAGGCGACCTGGTTCAGGAAGTGAGCCCGGTTGGCCAGCCCGGTCAATGCGTCGAACTGGGCCAGGGTCTGGACCCGCTGTTCAGCCTCGTGCTGGCGGGTGATGTCCCGCACCAGGCCGATGCCCTGCAGACCGGAAGCCGGCCCAACCACCGCTTGCAGCATCCCGCGGTGCACCACCTGCAAGCGCTGGCCGTCCGGCCCGAGGGCGCGGTGCTGCAGCTCGAACGGCGTGCCCGGCGTGGCCGCCTGCCAGGCCTGCGCCACGCGGGCGCGGTCCTCCGGGGCCACCCAGGCCAGGCCGTCGTCCCCCGTGAGGTGGGTCACCGCGCGTTCACCCGTCAGCGCGCGCAGGCCTTGCGAGGGCCGCAGCACCCCTTCGGGCCAGCTGAGCACATAGGAGCCGGCATGCGACAGCTGCTCGCTGCGGGCCAGCAGCTCGGCCTGCCATTCGGCCTGCCGCAGGGCCTGGCGGGTCTCGCTGATGTCGAACAGCGTGATCAGATCGGCCGAGCGGCCGTCGACGCTCACCGGCTGGCCGTACAGGCGCAGGTCCAGCCGGGTGCCGTCGCGGCGCAGGCCCTGCAGATCCCAGAAGTGGCCGGGCTCCCCGGCCAGCCGGCGCTGCAACTGCACGGCCAGACGGTCCCGGTCCTCGGGGGCCACGGCGCTCAGCAGCGTCAGCGCCCCCAAGGGCTCCGCCTCACCCCAGCCCAGCAGACAGCGCGCCGCCGGGTTGGCGTAGAGCAGGCGTTCATGGTCCGCCAACAGCAAGGCCACCTCGGTGCGGGCCAGCAGCTGTTCGGCCCAGCCGGCCACCCCGCCCTCCGCCGGGGGCGGCTGCAACAGGGCCGAGGCGTCGACCCGCTGGGTCATGCGGCGACCTCCTGCACGGGGGCCGGGGCCACGCTCGTCCAAGGCAGGTCCGGCGGAATGCCGACCACGCCTTCATCCCCCGGGCCGGCCACCGGCACCCAGACCCGGAACGCGCTGCCCTGCCCCGGCACCGAATGCACGCGGATCACCCCGCCATGCTTCTGCACGATGGAGAAGGACAGCGACAAGCCCAGCCCGGTGCCACTGCCCACCGGCTTGGTGGTGAAGAAGGGCTCGAAGATGCGGCGCTGCACCTCGGGGCTCATGCCACAGCCGGTGTCGGCCACCTCGATCCAGACCCAGCCCTCGCGATGCCCGCTGGACAGCGTGATCACGCCCCGGCTCGGGATGGCGTGGGCGGCGTTGACGATCAGGTTCATGAAGACCTGGTTGAGCTGCGCCGCCAGGCAGCGCACCAGCGGCAGCGGCGTCAGGGCCTTGCGCACCTCGGCCTTGTACTTGACCTCGTGCATCACGACGTTGAGCGTGGATTCCAGCCCGGCGTTGAGGTCCGCCTCCTGCCACTCGGACTGGTCCAGGCGGGAGAAGTCCTTGAGGTCCTGCACGATCTTCTTGACCCGGGCCAGGCCGTCCTCGCTCTCGGTCATCAAGGCGGGCAGGTCCTCGCGCAGGTAGTCGATCTCGGCCGCCTCGCGCGCCTGGGCCACCTGCTCCTGCCCGGCATCGCCCGCCAGGGTGGCGGCCTGCTCGTAGGCGGTGATCAGCCCCAGCAGCTGGCCCACATAGCCCTTCAGGGTGTGCAGGTTGGAGCTGACGAAGCCGATCGGGTTGTTGATCTCGTGCGCCACGCCCGCGGCCAGCTGGCCGATCGAGGCCATCTTGTCGGACTGCAGCAACTGGTTCTGCGCATCCTCGAGCTTGCGCAGGGTTTCCTTGAGCTGGTCGTAGTTCTCGCGCAGCTCGTCCTGCGCGCGGCGCACCTCGGTGTGGTCTTCCAGCAGCCACCAGGCGCCACCGTCGGGCTGCTCGGCGTCGGCCGGGTAGGCGATCAGCTGCACCCACAGCGGCCGGCCGTCGCGGTGGCGCAGCCACATCTCGTGGTGCCAGGACTGCCCCTGTTGCAGCACCGGCACGGCCTGGGCCGTGACCCATTCGGCCTCCTCGGGCGTACGGAATAGAGTGGTGGTGTCGGCCGGCGGCGCGCTGCCGTCGTCCCAGCCGAACAGCTCGGCCAGCGTGTGGTTGTGGCGGACGATCTGGCCACCGCAGGTGCGGGCCACGCCGATGGGGGCGTTCTCCATGAAGGCCTCGAGCTGCCGCAGCGTGCCGCGCAACTCAGCGGAGCGCTCCTGCACCCGCTGCTCCAGCTCGTTGCGGTGGCGGCGCAGTTCCTCCTCGGCCAGCCGGCGCTGGGTCACATCCTGCAGCGTCTCGATGGCGCCGATGATGCGGCCGCTGGCATCGCGCAGCGGCACCGCGGTGAAGTACAGCCAGCGGCCCCCGCTCCCCAGCAGGGGGTAGAAGTCCTCCACCTCCCA
>JAYSCA010000520.1:0-2642 GCA_041915165.1 Ideonella sp. | reverse complement strand
CCACCTGACGGTGACGGCCTACCCGGCCAGCCAGCACCCAGACCGCCGCCAGGGTGCCCGCGGCCATCAGCGGCAGCATCAGCGCCCCCAGGGGCTGATTCCAGTAGCTGAACTGGGTCAAGACCGCTGAGTGGAACACCAGGGTCAGGTAGAGCACCGCCATCAGCGTGTGCGTCTTGGCAAACAACCGGTAGGGAAAGCGCTTGACCAGGGCCAGCACCAGCATCACGGCCACCGCGTAGAAGGCCCATTCCCCGACGGTCTCCGCCAGATGCCGCTGCGTGCCGAACCAGGCCTCCAGCCCCCCTTGTTCGGCGGCCGCCGGGCGCGGGCCGCGGGGGGGCCGCACCAGCCAGCCCCATTGCACCATCCACTTGGTGCCCTGGCCCAGCCACCAGTGCAGCACCGACAGCACCAGGGCGCTGATGCCCAGCCACTTGTGCAGGCGGTACATCTTGTCCAACCCGCCCAGCCGCGGCTCCAGCCAGCGCGGCCGCGTGGCCAGCAGCATCGCCAGACTCATCACCCCGATCGCCAGCACGCCGCTGTACTGCATCGCCACAGCGCGAAAGCCGAAGTAGGTCTGCGGCTGCAGCCAACGGGGGTCGGCCCACAGCCACAGCAACGTGATGAGCAGCAGACTGCCCTGGAAGAGGCGCCGGATGGGGGTGGTGTTCATCTCAATCAAGCTGCCGGGTGACGGCCGCTGTCCGAAAGACATGGACCACCCTCACGGCACGGTTTGCAGAAAGGATGGCAGAGTGGAAACGGCAAGGATGGTTCAATGGTTGGTGTGTCCCCGTTTTGACCTTGGGCAGGAGACCCCATGAAGTTGACCGAAAAGACCATTGCCATCACCGGTGGCGCCCGCGGCATCGGCCGCGCCATCGCCCTGACCCTGGGCCGCCAAGGGGCGGACCTGGCCCTGATCGACCGCGACCCCGAGGCGCTGGCCACGACCGTGGCCGAATGTGCCGCGCTGGGGGTGCGGGCGCGGGCCTACACCGCCAACGTGGCCGATGAGGCCAGCGTCGAGACCGTGATGACCCGCATCGCCGAGGACTTCGGCCGCTTTGACGGACTGGTCAACAACGCCGGCATCACCCGTGACGGCATGCTGCTGAAGGTGCGTGACGGCCAGGTGGTGGACCGCCTGAGCCTGTCGGCCTGGCAGGCCGTGCTGGACGTCAACCTGACCGGCGTGTTCCTGTGCACCCGCGCGGGGGCCGAGCAGATGATCCGCGCCGGGCAGGGCGGCGTGATCGTGAACCTGTCGAGCGTCTCGCGCGCCGGCAATGTCGGGCAAAGCAACTACAGCGCGGCCAAGGCCGGCGTGGTGGCCCTGACCACCGTGTGGGCCCGTGAACTGGCCCGCCACGGCATCCGCGTGGGCGCCATCGCCCCGGGCTTCACGGCCACCGAGATCCTGCACACCATCCCGGCCGAGACGATGGACAAGCTGCTGTCGGCCGTGCCGCTGCGCCGCACCGGTCAGCCCGAGGAAATCGCCCAGGCCGCGCAGTTCATCTTCGAGAACGACTACTTCACCGGCCGCTGCCTGGAGGTGGATGGCGGCATCCGGCTCTGAGGCCACCGGCGGCGCGCCTTTCATCGCGGCGACATTTTGGGGATCTATGCTGAGCATCCTTTCCCTCCAATCCGAGTTGTGCAGTTGGAAACGGTCGAGGCCCTTCTGGCCCAGGGCGGTCTGCAGCCGCATTTCCAGCCCATTGCCGATCTGGCCGGGGGCCGCAGCGCTGCGCACGAAGCGCTGATCCGCACGCCCCCGGGCAGCCCCTGGCCCCACCCGGACGCCTTGTTCGCCGCGGCCCGGGACGAAGGTTGTCTGGTCGCGCTGGAAATCGAATGCGTGCGTCTGGCGTTGCAGGCCTGGCTGCGGCACCGCCCGCCGGGCCGGCTGTTCGTCAACCTCAGCGCCCAGGCGCTGGTGACCGCGCTGGGCCAGACCGATCTGGACCTGCTGCTGACCCGGACCGAAGGCGAGGCGCTGGGCGTCAGCGGGGTGGTGATCGAGCTGACCGAGCACGAGCGCGTGCGCGACATCGCCGCCCTGGAGGCCGCCGTGCAGCGGCTGCGCCGCCATCAGGTGGCCATCGCGCTGGATGACTTCGGCGACGGTCGCTCCAGCCTGCGCCTGTGGTCCGAGCTCAAGCCCGAGTTCGTCAAGATCGACCGCTACTTCGTGCACCAGCTGCCGCAGCATCCGGAAAAGCTGCAGACACTGCGCGCCCTGATCCAGATCGCCCAGGTGTTTGGCTCGACGCTGATTGCCGAGGGCATTGAAAGCGAAGAGGAACTCCACTTGGTGCGAGACCTCGGCATCCGGCTGGGACAGGGCTGGCTGCTGGGGCGCCCCGGCCCGTCGCCAGTGCCCCACGCCCAGCCGGCCGCGCTGGCGGTGATCGAGCGCAAGGAGCTGGCCGTGTTTCCGGAACGCCGCCGCACCTTGCAGCGGCGCGCCGCAGTGCCCCAGGTGTTGCGGGAGGTCGAGCCGGTCACGCCCGCGGTGTCCAATGACGCGCTGTTTCAGCGCTTCTCCGCCGACGAGGCCAGCCACGCCATCGCCATCGTCGATGACCAGGGTCGCCCGCTCGGCTTGGTCAGCCGCACGCGCTTCATCA
>JAYSCA010000519.1:0-2643 GCA_041915165.1 Ideonella sp. | reverse complement strand
CACCAGAGACCCACATGCACCTTCGACGTCTGGGGCCCTTCGCCATGGGCCTGCTCATGCTCATCGGCACACCCCTTGCCCATGCCGCGCCCGCCTACGCCTGCGTCCAGGTGGGGGAGATCCACGCCATGCCCCCCATCATTCCCGCGCCCATCCACATCCACGAATGCACCAGTTTCGAAGGTGGTGCCGGCACGGTCGAAACGGGCAAGGCGTGGTGCGACAGCGCCAGCAAGATGACGCTCGGCCCCAAGGATGTGCCCCCCGTGGTGACGCCCGTCGGCGCCTGCCCGGCCGGTGCCCTGGCGCGCTGCCGCGCGACGCTGCCCGGCGGCGCCGACCTGACCGTTGACCGCTACTACTACCGGGCCGATGCCGGCGCCGGTGGGCTGGAAGGCCTGCGCAAGACCTGTGAAGCCCACAAGCCCGGCCAGGCCGGCGGCGTCTTCACCAAGTTCTGACCCGCCTAGCCACCGCGCGCACGCTCAGGTGCGCGTGATGGACAGCCCGCCATCCACCAGCGACGCCGTGCCCGTGACGAAGGACGCATCGTCCGAGGCCAGGTAGAGCACCGAGCGGGCGATCTCTTCGGGCTGGGCCACGCGCTTGAGGGCGTGCAGGCCGGTGATGAAGGTCTGCGCCTCGGCGCTGTCGTTCTTGCTGCGGTACATGTCGGTGTCCACCGCGCCGGGCAGCACGGCATTCACCCGCACCTGCTGCGGGCCATATTCGGCCGCCAGCGCCTGGGTCAGGCCGATCAGGCCCGACTTGCTGGCCGCGTAGGCCGTGGTGCCCGGAAAGGCCACGGTGTAGCCCACGAAGGTGGAGGTGAAGATGACCGAGCCACCGCCGTTCTTCAGCATCTGCGCGATCTGGTGCTTGGCGCCCAGGAAGGCGCCGGTGAGGTTGATGGCCAGCGTGTCGGCCCAGCCGGCTTCGGACACTTCAATGCTGGGCCCGCCCTCGCCCAAGGTGCCGGCATTGTTGAAGGCCACGTCCAGCCGGCCGTAGCGCTGCACGGCCAGGGCCACCAGCGCCTGGGCGTGGGCCTCGGAGCGCACATCGCCCGCCAGCGCCACTGCGCTGCCGCCGGCAGCGGCAATCTCGGCCACCAGTTCATCCAGCTCGGCGGCGCGGCGCGCGCCCACCACCACCTGGGCTCCTTCGGCCGCGAACAGGCGCGCCGTGGCCCGCCCAATGCCGGAACTGGCGCCCGTCACCAGGGCCACCTTGCCGTTCAGTCTTCCGCTCATGCTGTTCTCCTTCGTCTGACAGTTGCAGACCGTTGGGTTGCGCCTTCATTGGCGATGACGCAGTCTGGCCCTGCAGCCGCAGCGAGAGAAGCCAGCCAGCCGCGGATCAACTTTCCGCAAAAGCAGAACAACCCGACCGAGCAGCATCCGTAAACTGCCAGGCACCGGGCCACCCCAGCGCCCGCCAAAGGGCCCGCCATGCTCAAGCTCGAGGACATTGCCAGCTTCGTCGCCGTGGCGGAGGTGGGCTCCATCAGTGCCGCCGCGCGGCGCGGGGGCTGGTCCAAATCGGTGGTCAGCAGCCGGCTGGCCGCGCTGGAAGAAGACCTGGGCGCCCGCCTCTTCCACCGCACCACCCGGCGCCTGAGCCTGACCGAAGACGGCGCCGCCTTTCTGGTGCGGGCCCGGCGCCTGGTGCAGGACGTGGACGAGGCCGTGGCCGACATGGCCGAACGCCGCGGCGAGCTGGCCGGGCCCATGCGCCTGTCCGCCCCCGTCACCTTCGGGCGCACGCACCTGGGGCCGGCGCTCTACCCCTTTCTGGCCCGCCACCCCGCCATTGCGCTGACGCTGGAACTGGACGACCGCCGGGTGGACGCCATGGCCGAAGGCTTCGACGCCGTCATCCGCCACGGCCGCATTGAAGATTCGCGCCTGGTGGCCTGGACGCTGGCGCGCGGCCAGCGCAGGCTGGTGGCGTCGCCCGACTACCTGGCCCGCCACGGCCAGCCCCAAAGCCCGGCCGACCTGGCCGGCCACCGCGCCATCTATTACCTGAACCGCGGCATTGCCGACTGGCGCTTTGAAGGTGAAGGCGAGGAGCCCACCGACTTCGTGCGCTACTTCCGGGATCACAAAGGGCTGCTAAAGCAGCAGCTATTTCTTGCGAGTGAGAGGCTCGCAATGGTTTTGAATGTAGCCATGGAGCAGCAAAAACTGGGTCCGGTCGTTCGTTCCGCGCCGCTGAGTATCGGCAGCGACCGGAACCGGCCATTCGACTTCGGCCTTGGCTGGTAATTGCTGTGCTCCAGAAAACTGGCACTGGACCTGCTCGCTAGATCTGCCTCGGTGCCGCCAGCGAAGTGGGCACTTCTAGAAACCGCACCGTCAAGCGCCTGAATGGCGCAGGCATGCGGCAACATGCAGAGATGATCACCCCGCGCATCAAGCCATCGAGCTTCTTTCCGGAAGAAGCCCCTGACGACCTGTTCCTGGTGCGCCAGCGCAAGGCCAAGCTCGAAGGCTACGTGCAGACGCTCGCGGCGATGGACAAGCTGATTGACTTCTCGGCGATGGCCGCGGCGGTGGACGCTGCATGCCCGAGGGCCGACCGCAGCAAGGGGGGTCGCCCGCCGTACCCCACCGAGGTGCTGGTGCGCATGGTGTTCCT
>JAYSCA010000518.1:0-2643 GCA_041915165.1 Ideonella sp. | reverse complement strand
ACCGACACCGGCGGCTCGGTGCGCGCGCCGTCCAGCCACTGCGCACTCTATGGCCTGCGGCCCACGCACGGCCGGGTCAGCCTGCAAAACGCCCTGGACCTCTCGCCCAGCCTGGACACCTGCGGCTGGTTCGCCCGCGAGGTGCAGACCTTCGCCCGCGTGGCCGACGTGCTGCTGGACGCCGACCCCGCGCCACTGCCCGCCAGCGTGCGCCTGCTGCGCCCAACCGACATCTGGGCCCTGGTGGAGCCGGCCGTGGCCGACGCCCTGGCCCCCGCCGTGGCCCGGGTCGAGGCCACCCTGGGCGCCGCCCAGCCCACCACGGCCGTGCTGGATTCGCTGGACACGATGTACTGGTCCTTCCGCTACGTGCAGGGCCGCGAGGCCTGGCTGGTGGATGGCCCGCTGATCGAGCGCTATGCACCGCCGCTGGGCCCGGGCGTGGCCGAGCGCTTCGCCTGGTCCAAGCAGGTCACCGATGCCCAGGTCACCGAAGCCCGCGCCTTCCGCGCCCGCTTCCGCGCCCATCTGGCCGCGCTGCTGGGCACGGACGGCGTGCTGGTGCTGCCGACCATGCCGGACATCGCGCCGCTGCGCAGCACGTCCGAGGCCGATCTGGAAACCTACCGCAACCGCGCCACGCAGATGCTGTGCATGGCGGGGCTGGCCGGCTTCCCGCAGCTGTCGATGCCGCTGGGCCGGCGCGAGGGGGCGCCGCTGGGGGTGTCCTTGCTGGGCCCGGCCGGCAGCGACCGCAGCCTGATCGCCCTGGCCGAGCGCATCGCCGCCGCGGCCTAATAAGCCAGCTGAAGCTCGACCGGCCCGTCCAGGGCCTGTTCCTCGCAGTCCACCACGGCCGCGCGGCGTTCGATCACGACGAAGTCCCCTTCGTCGATGGCCAGCAGCGCGTGGTGCCAGGTGCCCGGGGCCAGCACAAAGCCCTGGTCGCCCCGCGCCGCAAAGGCCTGCAAGGCCTCGGCGCGCAGCGGCTGCCCCGCCGGCGCCACCACGATCACGCAGCGCGCGCCAGCCAAGGGCACAAAGGTCTGGGAGCCCAGGCGATGGCGCTCCAGTTCACCCAGCCGCAGCGGAAAAGCCCGGGCCTGGGCGTGGAACAGCGCCAATGTCGGGCAGCCGCCCTCGGCCTGCAGGTCCAGGTCGGCCAGCAGGTCATGGCGGCGGGAGGTGCCGCCGTTGATGGCGCGCCCGCCCTGGCCGGCGGGCCGCTCGATCACCGTGCCGAACGGCGCGAACCCCGCGGCCGTCAAGGGCACCGGCAGCAGTCGGCGCATGGCGCGCCGATCAGTGCTGCAGGATCTTGGACAGGAAGTCCTTGGCGCGCGGGCTGCGGGCTTCCGGATGGCCGAAGAAGTCGTCCTTGTTGCAGTCCTCGATGATCTTGCCGGCGTCCATGAAGATCACGCGGTTGGAGACCTTCTTGGCAAAGCCCATTTCGTGCGTCACGCACATCATGGTCATGCCTTCGTGGGCCAGCTGCACCATCACGTCCAGCACTTCACCGACCATTTCCGGGTCCAGCGCCGAGGTGGGCTCGTCGAACAGCATCACGATCGGGTCCATCGACAGGGCGCGGGCGATGGCCACACGCTGCTGCTGACCGCCGGAGAGCTGGCCGGGGAACTTGCCCTTGTGCGCCATCAGACCCACGCGGTCGAGCATCTTCAGGCCGCGCTTCATCGCGTCGTCCTTGGAGCGGCCCAGCACCTTGATCTGGGCCAGCGTCAGGTTCTCGGTCACCGACAGGTGCGGGAACAGCTCGAAGTGCTGGAACACCATGCCCACGCGGCTGCGCAGCTTGGGCAGGTTGGTCTTGGGGTCGGACAGGCTGATGCCATCGACCACGATGTCACCCTTCTGGAAGGGCTCCAGCGCATTGACGGTCTTGATCAGGGTGGACTTGCCCGAACCGGACGGGCCACAGACCACCACCACCTCGCCCTTCTGGATGCTGGTCGTGCAGTCGGTCAGCACCTGGAAGCTGCCGTACCACTTGGAAACGTTCTTGATGTCAATCATGGCGTAGACGCGGGTGGGTGATGCTTAGCGAACAATCGCGATCTTTTTCTGCAATTGTCGGACCAGCATGGACAGACTGAAGCAGATGACGAAATAAACGACGGCGGCGAGCAGATAGGTCTCGACCGGCCGGTTGAAGTTCTTGCCCGCCACCTCGAAGCCCTTGAGCAGGTCGTAGGCGCCGATGGCGTAGACCAGGGACGTGTCCTGGAACAGCACGATGGTCTGCGTCAGCAGCACCGGCAGCATGTTGCGGAAGGCCTGCGGCAGGATCACCAGCTGCATGGTCTGCCGGTAGGTCATGCCCAGCGCATAGCCGGCATGGCCCTGCCCCTTGGCCACGCTCTGGATGCCGGCGCGCATGATCTCGGAGTAGTAGGCGGCCTCGAACACGGTGAAGGTCAGCACCGCCGAGAGCTCGGCCCCCATGGCTTCGCCGGTCAGCAACGGGATCAGCAGGAACACCCACAGGATCACCATCACCAGCGGCACCGAGCGCAGCGTGTTGACGTAGAACGAGGCGGGCCCGACCAGCCAGGGCTTGCCCGACAGGCGCATCAGCGCCAGCAGCGTGCCAATGGCGATGCCGCCCAGCATGGCCACCAG
>JAYSCA010000517.1:0-2650 GCA_041915165.1 Ideonella sp. | reverse complement strand
CCCAGCAGATGCGCCGCATGGGCGACTCGGTGAGCTGGTCGCACGAGTACTTCACCATGGACGACAAGCTGTCCAAGGTGGTGACCGAGACCTTTGTGCGTCTGTATGAAGAAGGCCTGATCTACCGCGGCAAGCGCCTGGTGAGCTGGGACCCGATCCTCAAGTCCGCCGTCTCCGACCTGGAGGTCGAAAGCGAAGAGGAGGACGGCAGCCTCTGGCACATCCGCTACCCGATCGAAGGTTCCGATGAATCGCTGGTGGTGGCCACCACCCGGCCGGAAACCATGCTGGGTGACACCGCGGTGATGGTGCACCCCGAGGACGAGCGCTACACCCATTTGATTGGAAAGCAGGTGCGCCTGCCCATCACCGGCCGCTTGGTGCCGGTGATCGCCGACGACTACGTGGACAAGGCCTTCGGCACTGGCGTGGTGAAGGTCACGCCGGCCCATGACCAGAACGACTACCAGGTGGGTCTGCGCCATGGCCTGGCCATGCTGACCATCTTCGATCTGGAAGCCAAGGTCAGCAACGCCGAGGTGGCCGAGATCCCGGCCGCCTATGTCGGCCTGGACCGCTTTGCGGCCCGCAAGCAGATCGTCGCCCAGTTGGAGGCCGAGGGCCTGCTGGTGGAGGTCAAGAAACACAAGCTGATGGTGCCGCGCTGCGCCCGCACCGGTCAGGTCATCGAACCGATGCTGACCGACCAGTGGTTCGTGGCCATGTCCAAGCCGGGCGCCGGCGGCAAGAGCATCGCCGACGAAGCCATCGAAGCGGTGGCTTCGGGCGACGTGACCTTCGTGCCCGAGAACTGGGTCAACACCTACAACCAGTGGATGAAGAACATCCAGGACTGGTGCATCTCGCGCCAGCTCTGGTGGGGCCACCAGATCCCGGCCTGGTACGGCACGAACGGTGAGCTGTTCGTGGCCCGCAGCGAGGACGAAGCCCGCGCCAAGGCCAGTGCCGCCGGCTACACCGGCGCGCTGACCCGCGACGAGGACGTGCTGGACACCTGGTACTCCTCGGCGCTGGTGCCCTTCTCCACCCTGGGCTGGCCCGAGCAAACGCTGGAACAGGACCTCTTCCTGCCCTCCTCGGTGCTGGTCACCGGCTACGACATCATCTTCTTCTGGGTCGCCCGGATGATCATGATGACCAAGCACTTCACCGGCAAGGTGCCGTTCAAGCACGTCTACATCCACGGCCTGGTGCTGGACGCCCAGGGCAAGAAGATGTCCAAGTCCGAGGGCAACGTGCTGGACCCGGTGGACCTGATCGACGGCATCGAGCTGGCCCCGCTGCTGGACAAGCGCGTGCTGGGCCTGCGCAAGCCCGAGACCGCGCCCAAGGTGCGCAAGGCCACCGAGAAGGAATTTCCCAACGGCATCCCCGCCTATGGGGCCGACGCGCTGCGCTTCACCTTCGCGGCCATGGCCACGCTGGGCCGCAGCGTCAACTTCGACAGCAAGCGCTGCGAGGGCTACCGCAACTTCTGCAACAAGCTGTGGAACGCCACCCGCTTCGTGCTGATGAACTGCGAAGGCCAGGACTGTGGCCTGGCCGACCACGCCGCGGGCAGCTGTGCCGCCGGTGGCTACCTGGACTTCAGCCATGCCGACCGCTGGATCGTCAGCACCCTGCAACGGGTGGAGGCCGAGGTCGCCAAGGGCTTTGCCGAGTACCGGCTGGACAACGTGGCCAACGCGATCTACCAGTTCGTCTGGGACGAGTACTGCGACTGGTACCTGGAAATCGCCAAGGTGCAGATCCAGACCGGCACGCCGGAGCAGCAGCGCGCCACCCGCCGCACGCTGATCCGCGTGCTGGAAACCGTGCTGCGCCTGCTGCACCCGGTGACCCCCTTCATCACCGCCGAGCTGTGGGACACCGTGGCGCCCGTGGCCGGCCGCAAGCCGACAGGCGACGCCGGCACAGTGGCCAGCGCGGCCTACCCGGAAGCCCAGCTGGAGAAGGTGGACGCCGCCTCCGACGCCTGGATGGCCAAGCTCAAGGACTTCGTGGGCGCCTGCCGCACGCTGCGCGGCGAGATGGGCCTGTCCCCGGCCGAGCGCGTGCCGCTGCTGACCCTCGGTGACACCGAGTTCATCACCCAGGCCGCGCCAGTGCTCAAGGCCCTGGCCAAGCTCAGCGAGGTGCAGGTGATGACCGATGAGGCCGCCTTCGCCGAGGCCAGCGCGATGGCGCCGGTGCTGGTGCAGGGCGAGGCCCGTCTGGCACTGAAGGTGGAGATCGACGTGGCCGCCGAACGCGAACGGCTGTCCAAGGAAATCAAACGTCTGGAGGGCGAGGTCACCAAGGCCGAGGGCAAGCTGGGCAACGAGAGCTTCGTCGCCCGCGCGCCGGAGGCCGTGGTGGCCCAGGAGCGTCAGCGCCTGGCCGACTTCGGCCGCACGCTGGAGGGATTACGCGCCCAACTGGCCAAGCTTCCCACCGCTTGAGGAAACAGTTGTCAGCCACCGGTCACACCGGTGGCCGACAACTTTGGCATCCTACGGGTGGACAACAACACAGAGGAATCCATGCAGAAGATCAACAAGGCCATCTTCCCGGTCGCCGGCCTGGGCACCCGCTTTCTGCCGGCCACCAAGGCCATGCCCAAGGAAATGCTGCCGGTGGTCGACAAGCC
>JAYSCA010000516.1:0-2650 GCA_041915165.1 Ideonella sp. | reverse complement strand
AGCGCTGGATCTTCCGGGCACGGGCCACGGCCAGCTTGTCTTCCGGCGACAGTTCGTCCATGCCCAGGATGGCGATGATGTCGCGCAGTTCCTTGTAGCGCTGCAGGGTGGCCTGCACGGCACGGGTCGTGGTGTAGTGCTCTTCGCCGATCACGTTCGGGTCGATCTGACGCGAGGTCGAGTCCAGCGGGTCCACGGCCGGGTAGATACCCAGCGAGGCGATGTCACGCGAAAGCACCACGGTGGAGTCCAAGTGGGCGAAGGTCGTGGCCGGCGACGGGTCGGTCAAGTCATCCGCCGGGACGTACACGGCCTGGATCGAGGTGATCGAGCCGACCTTGGTCGACGTGATCCGCTCTTGCAGACGGCCCATTTCCTCGGCCAGCGTCGGCTGGTAGCCCACCGCGGACGGCATGCGGCCCAGCAGCGCGGACACTTCGGTACCGGCCAGGGTGTAACGGTAGATGTTGTCCACGAAGAACAGCACGTCCTTGCCTTCGTCGCGGAAGGCTTCGGCCATCGTCAGACCGGTCAGGGCGACGCGCAGACGGTTGCCCGGGGGCTCGTTCATCTGGCCGTACACCATGGCGACCTTGGATTCAGACAGGTTGTCCTGCTTCACCACGCCGGCATCCGACATTTCGTGATAGAAGTCGTTCCCTTCACGGGTCCGCTCGCCCACCCCCGCGAACACCGACAGACCGCCGTGGCCCTTCGCGATGTTGTTGATGAGCTCCATCATGTTCACGGTCTTGCCCACGCCGGCGCCACCGAACAGACCCACCTTACCGCCCTTGGCGAACGGGCAGATCAGGTCGATCACCTTGATGCCGGTTTCCAGCAGTTCCTGCGACGGGCTCAGCTCGTCGTAGGCCGGGGCCTTGCGGTGGATCGAGGCGGTCAGATCCTGGGGGATGTCACCGCGCTCGTCGATCGGCTGGCCCAGCACGTCCATGATGCGGCCCAGGGTGGCCTTGCCCACGGGCACGGTGATGGGGTTGCCGGTGTTGGTCACCATCAGGCCACGACGCAGGCCGTCAGAGGAGCCCAGCGCGATGGTACGCACCACGCCGTCGCCCAGCTGTTGCTGGACTTCCAGCGTCAGCGTGGAGCCATCCATCTTCAGGGCGTCGTACACCTTGGGCATCCGGTCACGCGGGAATTCCACGTCCACCACGGCGCCGATGCACTGAACGATCTTGCCTTGGGCTTGAGAGTTCGACATTTTTCGGTCCTTCAATCTTGATTCGCTGTGTTCGGGCAGATCAGCCGCTGATCGCCGCGGCGCCGCTCACGATTTCCGACAGTTCGGTCGTGATCGCGGCCTGACGCGTCTTGTTGTAGACGAGCTTGAGCTCATGGATCAGCGTGCCGGCGTTGTCGGTGGCGGCCTTCATGGCCACCATCCGCGCCGACTGTTCGGAGGCCATGTTCTCGGCCACCGCCTGGTAGATCAGCGCCTCGACATAGCGCTTGATCAGCTCATCGATCACCGAGGGCGCATCCGGTTCGTAGATGTAGTCCCAGCTGTGCTCGGCCTTTTCGGCGTCCGTCTGCGCCAGCGCAGAGGCCTGCAGCGGCAGCAGTTGCTCGACCACCGACTCCTGCTTCATCGTGTTGATGAAGCGGGTGTAGCAGAGGTAGACCACATCGACCTTGCCTTCGACGAAGGCATCCAGCATCACCTTGAGCGGGCCGATCAGCTTTTCGAGCTGCGGGGCATCGCCCAGCTGCACGGCCTGGCTGACCACCTTCACGCCCAGACGATTCAGGAAGCCCAGGCCCTTGTTGCCGATGGCCACGGCCTCGGCCTGCACGCCCTGCTCCTGCAGCGTGTGCATCTTGTTGGTGACGGCACGCAGCAGGTTGGTGTTCAGACCGCCGCACAGGCCCTTGTCGGTGGTGACCACCACAAAGCCTTGCGTGCGAGCCTCGCCGCCTTCACGCATGTAGGGCGACTTGTACTCTGGGTTGGCCTGCGACAGGTGCGCCGTGATGTTGCGGATCTTGTCGCTGTACGGACGGGCCGCACGCATGCGGTCCTGCGCCTTGCGCATCTTGGACGCGGCGACCATTTCCATGGCCTTGGTGATCTTCTTGGTGTTCTCCACCGATTTGATCTTGCCGCGGATTTCCTTTCCGACTGCCATTACTTGCTCCTTGCATTTGACCCGCAGGCCACCGCAGAACCGGCTTTGCCGGGCTGCTGGTGGCGCCCCCCAGTGGGGGGTGCGCCCGTGGCGCTACGGGGGGCGTTCATGATCAGGCGAAGGACTTCTTGAACGCCACGATCGCGCCGTTCAGTTCTTCCTCGGCAGCCTTGTCCATGGCCTTGTTCGCTTCCAGCTTGGCCAGCAGAGCAGCGTGGCTGGTCTTCAGGAACTGGTGCAGACCGGCTTCGAAGCTCAGAACCTTCTTCACTTCGATGTCGTCCATGAAGCCCTTGTTCGCCGCGTACAGCGAAGCGCCCATCAGGCTGATCGACAGCGGCGCGTACTGAGCCTGCTTCAGCAGTTCGGTCACACGGGCACCGCGGTCCAGTTGCTTCTTGGTGGACGCGTCCAGGTCGGAAGCGAACTGCGCGAAGGCCGCCAGCTCACGGTACTGGGCCAGGTCGGTACGGATACCGCCGGACAGCGACTTGATCAGC
>JAYSCA010000515.1:0-2654 GCA_041915165.1 Ideonella sp. | reverse complement strand
CCCAGGCCATGGTGCAGCGCCTGACCAACAACGACCGGGCCGCCTTCCCCTTCGGCTGCAGCAGCGAGGACAACTACCAGAGCTATTGCAGCAACGGCAGCCTCGACCTCTATGACTACCGCAGCGAACACGAGCACCGCACCAGCCGGGCCGTGTCGTCCGAACTGCAGGGCAAGGCCCAATGGGGTGGGATGGCGCACGAACTGGCCCTTGGCGTGCTGTGGGACGACTACCACGGCCGCTTCGGGCCGCAAGCCTACAACTGGGCTGGCGTGGGCCAGATCGATGGCAGTGTGCAGGTGAGCGCGGCGCCGGATGCGACCTCCACCAACACCAACCGCACCGAGCGCAGCCTGGAGTGGTCGCTGCGGGACGTGGTGACCCTGGCCGAACCCACCCGCCTGTGGCTGGGCCTGCGCCACACCACGCTGCACCGCGACACGGTGCAGACCGATGGCAGCGAAGCGACGGCCTCCGCCCAGGCCTTCACCACCCCCTGGCTGGCGCTGAGCCAGCAGCTCACCCCGGCCTTGATGGCGTACGCCAGCTGGGGCCAGGGCGCGGAAAGCTCGGTGGTGCCCAACCTGCCGATCTACAGCAATGCCGGCCAGGGCAGCACCCAGAAGAGCCGCCAGACCGAACTGGGCCTGAAGTACGCCGACGACACCTGGGCCTGGAGCCTGACCGGCTTTGACATCCACCGCCCGGCCACCCGCGACACCGGCAGCTGCGACACGGACGCCAGCTGCACCCAGATCCAGGACGGCAACGACCACCACCGGGGCCTGGAGGCCAGCCTGTGGGGCCATTGGGACGCCTGGACCCTGGACACCGGCGCGATGTGGCTGCGTGCCCGGCGCGAAGGCTCCAGCGACGCCAGCCTGAACGACCGCACGCCGACCAACGTGCCCCGCCAGACCCTGCGCGCCGCGCTGGATTACGCCCTGCCGGCCTGGCCCGGCCTGAGCCTGCAGGCCCATGTGCAGCACCAGGGACGGCGCGAGGTGCTGGCCGACAACAGCCTGCAGCTGCCGAGCTGGACCACCTGGGGCCTGGCCGCGCGCTACCAGTGGCATGACGCGCGCACGCACTACACCCTGCGGGCCGGCGTCGACAACCTGTTCGACGTGCGGGCCTGGAAGGAAAGCCCCACGCAGTACGACCATGTGTACCTCTACCCGGTCGATCCGCGCACCTTCCGAATTTCTTTGCAGGCGAGCTTGTAAGACGCACCAAACTGTGTCTATAATCTAAGGCTTCACTTCCCCGATAGCTCAGTTGGTAGAGCGCCGGACTGTTAATCCGTAGGTCCCTGGTTCGAGCCCAGGTCGGGGAGCCAAAATTCGAAGGTGTCACGCTGACACTGACAAGACGCCAAGGTGCCACCGAATGCCTTGGCTGACATAAATACTCTTCCCCGATAGCTCAGTTGGTAGAGCGCCGGACTGTTAATCCGTAGGTCCCTGGTTCGAGCCCAGGTCGGGGAGCCAAATCTGAAGCCTCATTCGCGCAAGTGAATGGGGCTTTTTTCTTGAGCCCGCGCCGGGAGCCCTCGTTTGAATCCCCTCGAATCGCTGCGCCGGGGCCTGAGCCCGGACACGCACCGTCTGACGCTGACCGGCTGCGGGCTGCGCGAACTGCCCGCCGAGATCTACGACCTGGCCGACACGCTGGAGGTGCTGGACCTGAGCGGCAACGCGCTGGACACGCTGCCGGAGGACCTGCCCCGGCTGCACCGCCTGCGCATCCTGTTCTGCTCGAACAACCGCTTCACCCGCCTGCCCGAGGTGCTGGGCCGCTGCCCGTCGCTGGAGATGATCGGCTTCAAGGCCAACCAGATCCGCGAGGTGCCCGCCGAGGCGCTGCCGCCCCGTCTGCGCTGGCTGATCCTGACCGACAACCACCTTGAGACGCTGCCGCAGGCCCTGGGGCAGCGCGAACGGCTGCAGAAGCTGGCCCTGGCCGGCAACCGGCTGAGCGCCCTGCCGGACAGCCTGGCCGACTGCCATCAGTTGGAGTTGGTGCGCATCGCCGCCAACCAGCTGACCGCCCTGCCCGACGGCCTGCTGACCCTGCCCCGGCTGGCCTGGCTGGCCTGCGGCGGCAACCCGATGAGCCTGGCCCATGAGGCCGCGGTGCGGCAGCAGTCGGAACTGCCGGAGATCGCCTGGTCCGCCCTGCGGTGTCAGCGGCTGCTGGGTGAAGGCGCCTCCGGCCAGATCCACCACGTGCAAGGCCCCGAGGGGCAGCACGCCGCGCTGAAGGTGTTCAAGGGCGAGCTGACCAGCGACGGCCTGCCCGGCACCGAGCTGGCGACCTGGCTGCAGGCTGGCACCCACCCCGCGCTGATCGCGGTGCAGGCCCGGCTCACCGGCCATCCCGCCCAGGCCCAGGGGCTGCTGATGCCACTGATCGGGGCCGAATTCCAGCCGCTGGCCGGCCCGCCCAGCCTGGCCTCCTGCACCCGGGACATCTATCCGCAGACGCTGCGCCTCGCGCCCGCCGCCGTGCGTCAACTGGCGAGCGACATGGCGTCCGCGCTCGGCCATCTGCATGCACGCGGCCTGGCCCACGGGGACTTCTACGCCCACAACATCCTGCACGATGCGGCGGGCCACGCTCGCCTGGGCGATTTCGGCGCCGCCACCCTGCTG
>JAYSCA010000514.1:0-2654 GCA_041915165.1 Ideonella sp. | reverse complement strand
GCACCGGCCCGGTCAGCAGCACCGGGGTCTGCCAGGTCCAGGCCGGGCCGAGCCGATCCAGCGCGGCATAGGTGGTGACCAGCTTGAACACCGAGGCCGGGTTGCGCGGCTGATCGGCGCGCAGGGTTAGCCGTGTGCGGCCGCTGTCCACCTCCTGCACCACGACCGAGAGCGCGTCCTCCGGCACCTGGGCCCGCCGCAGCGCCTCGCGCACCGTGTCCGGCAGCGGCCCGGTCTGGGCCAGGATCGCGCCGGGCAGGCACAGCATCAGCAGCAGGCCCGCCAGGCGGTGCCGACGCGCGCGGGGAGGGCATCCAGTCATCCGGGCATGATCGCACGGCTACACTGACGGGATGCGCTCTCCCGACCCCTGCCGCCGCCCACGGGTGCTGCGGCGCCTGCCTCTGATCTGCCGATGAAACTGCTGGCGCTGGACACCGCCACCGAGCAGCTGGCCGTGGCGGTGGCCCACGGGGAGGCGAGCTGGACCCTGAACGCCGCGGGCGGGGCCCTGGCCTCGGCCACGCTGGTGCCCGACCTGCTGGGCCTGCTGGCCCAGGCGGGCCTCACGGTGGCCGACCTGGACGCCGTGGCCTTCGGTCAGGGGCCGGGCGCTTTCACCGGCCTGCGCACCGCCGTGTCGGTGGCCCAGGGGCTGGCCTTTGGCGCCGACAAGCCGGTGCTGGCGCTGGACAGCCTGCTGATCGTGGCCGAGGATGCCCGTGCCCAAGGCGCCCTGAACGATGCGCCGGACGCCTTGCTGTGGGTGGCGATGGACGCCCGCATGGACGAGGTCTATGCCGCCGCCTACCGCCGCCAGGCGGGGGGCTGGCAGGCCGTGGTGGCGCCGCACCTGTCGGATCTGCCGACGCTGCTCGCTCACTGGGGCAGCGCGCCGCTGCGGCTGGCTGGCAATGCCTCGGCAGCCTTCGGTGAGCGCCTGCCGCTGCCGCCGGGCAGCCAGGTCTGGGGCACGCAGCAGGACCGCGCCAGCGCGGCGCTGCGCCTGGCGCGCGAGGCCTGGGCCGCTGGCCGCGGTCGCTTGCCCGAAGAAGCACTGCCGGTCTACCTGCGCGACAAGGTGGCCCTGACCACGGCCGAGCGCGAGGCCCTGAAGGCCCAGGCCGCCGCGGCCGGGGGCGGAGCCCAGCCATGACCGAGGGAGCGGTGGCGGCCGACCCGCGGGTGCGGCCGATGACGGTGCGGGACCTGGACGAGGTCACGGCCATCGAACAGCAGGCCTATGCCTTTCCGTGGACGCGCGGCAATTTCATCGATTCGCTGTCGTCCGGCCATCCGGCCTGGACGCTGCGGGCCGAGCCGGGCGGGGCGCTGCTGGCCTACTACGTGGCGATGGAGGGGGTGGAGGAGATGCACCTGCTCAACATCACCGTCGCGCCGGCCGAGCAGGGGCGGGGCCATGCCCGGACGCTGCTGGCCCACCTGGCCGACCAGGCCCGGGCCCTGCAGGCGCTGCAACTGTGGCTGGAGGTGCGGCAGAGCAATGACCGCGCGCTGCAGCTGTACCTGCGCAACGGCTTCGAGGCCGTGGGGCGTCGCAAGGGCTACTACCCGGCGCTGCAGGGGCGCGAGGACGCCATCGTGATGCGGCGTCCGCTGTCGGACCCCGAGGGAGACGGCCATGCCGTGGACTGAGCGTCAGCAGGCCTTGCTGCAAGGCATGGGTCTGAAGGTCTGGTCGCCGGCGCCGCCCGCCGGGCCGGCGGCCTCGGCCCCGCTGGTGATGCCGGCCGAGGCGGCGCCGCCGCAGCCGGAGCGGTCGGTCGAGCGCCCCCCCGAGCCGCCCGTGGCGGTGGTCAGGACGCCGGTGGCGCCTGCTCCGACCCCCGGGGTGGCCGCGGCTTCGGCTTCGGCGTCACCGACCGGGCCGGTCGACAGCCCGGTGGCCACGATGGACTGGCCGACGCTGCGGGCCGCGGTGGCGGGCTGCCAGGCCTGCGCGCTGTGCGAGAGCCGCAAGAACACCGTGTTCGGCGTGGGCAACCCGGCGGCCGAGTGGATGATCGTCGGTGAGGCGCCGGGCGAGCAGGAGGACAAGCAGGGCGAGCCCTTCGTCGGCGCGGCCGGCCAGCTGCTCGACGCCATGCTGAAGGCCATCGGCCTGACCCGCAGCGAGGCCGATGCCGCGCACCAGGTCTTCATCGCCAACACGCTCAAGTGCCGGCCGCCGCGCAACCGCAACCCGCTGCCCGAGGAGCTGGCGCAGTGCACCCCCTACCTGCAGCGGCAGATCGCGCTGGTGCAGCCCCGGGTGCTGCTGGCCATGGGCCGCTTCGCCATCCAGCAGCTGCTGCACACCGAAGAGCCGGTGGGCCGGCTGCGCGGCAAGGTGCATGAGCACCAGGGCATCCCGGTGATCGTGACCTACCACCCGGCCTACCTGCTGCGCCAGCCGACCGAGAAGGCCAAGGCCTGGCAGGACCTGCTGCTGGCCGTCCAGGTCTACCGTCGCTCGCAGGGCGGCTGAATCGGCTAGACTGCGGGCCGGGTCGGCAGTTCACCCAGGCGTCGTCGCGCGGTTCTCCGCGAGCTAAACCTGCCTTCATGGTCCGTTTCTCACGAGTATCTGCCCTGGCCCGATGGGTCCGGACGGTGGCGGTGGGTCTTCGGCAAGTCGACGACCCCCGAGCCGG
>JAYSCA010000513.1:0-2655 GCA_041915165.1 Ideonella sp. | reverse complement strand
AGTGCGATGTCGGTCACCGCCAGCGCGCCCACCGTCTCGCCGTGGTAGCCGCCGGCCAGGCCGATGAAGCGGTTCTTGCCCGGGCGGCCCTGGTTGCGCCAGAAGTGCGCGCTCATCTTCAGCGCGATCTCGGTGGCCGAGGCGCCGTCGCTGCCATAGAAGGCATGGCCCAGGCCGGTCAAGGCCGACAGGCGTTCCGACAGCTCCACCACCGGCGCGTGGGTGAAGCCGGCCAGCATCACATGGTCGACGCGGTGGAGCTGGTCGATCAGGGCCTCGCGGATGGCCGGGTGGCCGTGGCCGAACAGGTTGACCCACCAGGAGCTGATGCCGTCGAGCAGGCGGCCGCCATCGTGGTCGTACAGCCACAGGCCCTCGGCTCGGGCGATCGGAATCAGCGGCAGCTGCGCACCCTCGGCCGCGTGGGCCTTCATCTGGGTGCAGGGGTGCCAGACCGCGGCCAGGCTGCGGTCATGCCATTCGGTGTTGCGGCTCATGTGGTGGGTACCTGCCATGTAAAAGGCCGCCCGCAGGCGGCCAGATCGACGGTGAAAGGCGTTCAGCCCATCACGTGCTTGACCTTCAGGCCCAGGCGCGAGATCAGCGCCCGGTCGTCATCGGCCTCGGGGTTGCCGGTGGTCAGCAGCTTGTCGCCGTAGAAGATGGAGTTGGCGCCAGCCAGGAAGCACATCGCCTGCACACCCTCGCCCAGGCCACGACGGCCGGCCGACAGACGCACGCGCGCGGTGGGCATGGTGATGCGCGCGACCGCGATGGTGCGCACGAACTCGAACGGGTCCAGCTTCTCGGTGCCGTGCAGCGGCGTGCCTTCGACCTGCACCAGCTCGTTGATGGGCACCGAATCCGGGTACGGGTCCATGTTGGCCAGCTGGGCGATCAGGCCGGCGCGCTCGGTGCGGCTCTCGCCCATGCCGACGATGCCGCCGCAGCAGACGGACACGCCGGCATTGCGCACATGCTCCAGCGTCTCCAGGCGGTCCTGGTAGTCACGGGTGGAGATGATCTTGCCGTAGGTCTCGGGCGCGGTGTCCAGGTTGTGGTTGTAGTAGTCCAGGCCGGCCTTCTTCAGCTCCTGGGCCTGGCCTTCGGTCAGCATGCCCAGGGTGCAGCAGGCTTCCAGGCCCAGCGACTTCACCTCGCGCACCAGCTCGGCCACCTTCTCCACATCGCGGTCCTTGGGGGCACGCCAGGCGGCGCCCATGCAGAAGCGGGTGGCGCCGGCATTCTTGGCGGCCACCGCGGCTTCGCGCACCGCGTCCACTTCCATCAGCTTGGTGGCGTCAACGCCGGTGTCGTAGTGCACCGACTGCGGGCAGTAGCCGCAGTCTTCCGGGCAGCCACCGGTCTTGATCGACAGCAGCGTGGCCAGCTCGATCTCGGCCGGGTCGAAGTGCTCGCGGTGCACCGTCTGGGCGCGGAAGATCAGCTCCGTCAGCGGCAGGTTGAACAGGGCCTCGATGTCGGCCACCGCCCAGCGCTGGGGGCCGGCCGGTTCCGCCGCGCGCGGGCGGTGGATCTGGATCGGTTGCGCCGTGGTGCTGGCTTCGCTGGTGCAGGAGGTGGCAGTGGACATCGCGTTCCTTCTCGCTGGAAAAATCTCGGGCGCTCACAAAGCGCCAGGCGCTCAGAGCTCGAGGTTGTCAATCAGGCGGGTCTGGCCCAGACGGGCCGCACCCAGCGCCACCAGCGGCTCGCCGGCCAGACGCTCGGCGTCGGTCGGTGGCAGCAGGTCGGACCGGCGGCGCAGGGTGAGGTAGTCCGGCATCCAGCCGCGGGCCCGCAGGCTGTCCGCAGCCGCGGCCTCGAGCGAGGCCAGCGACACGGCACCGTCACGGGCGCCAGCTGCCAATTGTCGCAGGGATTGCGACAGGGCGATGGCTTCGACCCTTTCGGCCGGCTGGAGGTAGCCGTTGCGCGAGGACAGCGCCAGCCCGTCGTCGGCCCGCACGGTGCGGTGGCCGACGATCTCGATCGGCAGGGCGAACTGGCGCACCATGCCGCGGATCACCGCCAGCTGCTGGTAGTCCTTCTGGCCGAACACGGCGACCGCCGGCCGCACGATCTGGAACAGCTTCATCACCACGGTGCAGACGCCGGTGAAGAAGCCAGGGCGGAACTCCCCTTCCAGGATGTCCGCCAGCGCCGCCGGCGGCTGCACGGTGTAGCCCTGGGGCTCGGGATAGAGCTCGGACTCGGAGGGGGCGAAGACGATGTCGCAACCCGCCGGGGCCAGCAGTTCGGCGTCGCGCGCCAGGGTGCGCGGGTACTGGTCGAAGTCCTCGTGCGGCAGGAACTGCAACCGGTTGACGAAGATGCTGACCACCACCGGGCCGCCGCGCCGGGCCGCCTCGCGCACCAGGCTCAGATGGCCTTCGTGCAGGTTGCCCATGGTCGGGACGAACACCGTCCGGGTCTGGCCGGCCAGCGCTTCGCGCAGTTCGGCGAGGGTGTGAATGACGCGCATGCGCGGGAATCCTTCTCTTGCGTGAGGAGCCGCCGCCCGGCTGCGCCAACGCAGCGGGCGCGGCCCCGGTTCAGTAGCCGTGCACGGCCTCGTCGGGGAAGCGGCCGGCCTTCACATCGACCACGTAGCGGCGCAGCGCCTGCGCCACCGACAGCCCCGGAGCCTCCGGC
>JAYSCA010000512.1:0-2655 GCA_041915165.1 Ideonella sp. | reverse complement strand
TTCTTCTGCCGCTCGACGATGGCCGCGCTCACCCGCAGGATGGTGTCGAAGCGCTGCTGGATGTTGCGGATGAACCAGCGCGCCTCCTGCAGCCGGGCCGACAGGTTGCCACCGCCACGCTGGCCGCGGATGGCCTGGGCGTAGAGGTCGGACACGCGCAGCTTGGGCATCACGTCCGGGTTGAGCGTGGCCTTCCAGTTGCGGCCGGACTTCACAACGATCACGTCGGGCACGACGATCAACTGCTCGGCCCGGGCGAAGGGGCGGCCGGGCTTGGGTTCGCAGGCCACGATCATCGCCTGGGCGGCCTTGACGGTGGCCTCGTCGCAGCCGGTGGCGGCCGAGAGCTTCTTCAGGTCGCGTCGGGCCAGCAGGTCCAGGTGGCCGGCCACGATCTGCAGCGCGCAGGCGCGCGCCGGGGTGTCGGCCCGCTGGCGCAGCTGCAGCGCCAGGCACTCGGACAGGTTGGCTGCGCCGACGCCGGCTGGCTCCAGGCTCTGCAGCCACTTCAGGCCGCAGCGCAGTTCGTCCTGCAGCTCCTCGCGCGCCTCGGGGTCGGCGATGTCCAGCGAATCGGCGATGCGCTCGGCAATCTCCTCCAGCGAGCCATCCAGGTAGCCGTCCTCGTCCAGCGACTCGATCAGCGCCAGCACGGCCGCGGCGTCGCGGTCGGCCAGGCGCATGCCGCTGAGCTGGGTGCGCAGATGGTCCTGCAGCGTGGGGCCGCCGCCGGCCCGGTCCTGGGGCTCGAACTCGTCGTCGCCGCTGGCGGTGTGGCTGGGCGTCTCGCGGATGCCGTCGAAGTCGTCGCGCTCGGTGCCGTTTTCCCAGTCGTCGCGCTCGGTGGTGCCGAAGTCGGAGGCCTCCATGCCCGCCGGCTCGTCAGAGCCTTCGCTGCTGCCGCTGGCTTCGCCGCTGTCCTCCGAGCTGGTGCTGGAGCTGGTGCTGGACAGGCTGCCCCGGTCCAACGGCGTGATCTCGTCAAAGCCGCCGCCGTCGTCCTCCGGCTCCAGAAAGGGGTTCTGTTCGAGCATCTGCTCGACTTCCTGGTGCAGTTCCAGCGTCGAGAGCTGCAACAGGCGGATGGACTGCTGCAACTGGGGCGTGAGCGCCAGATGCTGGGAGAGGCGAACCTGCAGGGTGGGCTTCATCGTCGCGGGTTCACATCCGGAAGTGCTCGCCGAGGTAGACCCGGCGCACGTCCGGGTTCTCGATGATTTGCTGCGGGGTGCCCTCGGCCAACACATCACCCTGGCTGATGATGTAGGCCCGGTCGCAGATGCCCAGGGTTTCGCGCACGTTGTGGTCGGTGATCAACACCCCGATGCCACGCGCCTTGAGGAAGCCGATGATGCGCTGGATCTCGATCACGGCGATCGGATCCACACCGGCAAAGGGTTCGTCCAGCAGGATGAAGCGCGGCTGGGTGGCCAGCGCCCGGGCGATCTCGACCCGGCGCCGCTCGCCGCCCGACAGCGCTGGGGCCGGCGTGTCGCGCAGGCCGGTCAGGCTCAGGTCGCTGAGCAGCCGGTCGAGCTGCTGCTGGATCACCGCTTCCTTGAGCGGCTTGCCGCGCTCGTCCATCTGCAGCTCCAGCACCGCGCGGATGTTCTCCTCGACGGTGAGCTTGCGGAAGATGGACGCCTCCTGCGGCAGATAAGACAGGCCCAGACGCGAGCGCAGATGGATGGGCATGCGCTCGACCGAGGTGCCGTCGATGGTGATGCGGCCGTCGTCGCAACGCACCAGGCCCACGACCATGTAGAAGGTGGTGGTCTTGCCGGCGCCGTTGGGACCCAGCAGGCCCACGACCTCGCCAGCGGCCACCGCCAGGTGCACGCTCTTGACCACGGTGCGCGCACCATAGGTCTTGCGCAGGTCGGTCGCTTCGAGGCGGCTGGGGGCCGGCAGGGGCCGCTCGCTCACTGGGCGCCCCCCGCTCGGCTGGCCGCCGAGGCGGCGGCCGGTGGCGCCGACGCGCTGCGCGGCGTGAACACCAGCCGCACCTTGCCCGGCACCACGCCCGGCTTGGCCGGCCCTTGGCCGTCGAATTGCACCGTGTCCTGGCGCTGGTCGTAGGTGATGACCGAGCCGCTGGCCTCGTCGGTCACGACGCCAGCGCGGCGCATGCGCAGCCAGGCATTGCCCAGCAGCTTGATGCGTTCGCTGGCGCCGTCGTATTCAATGCGGTCGGCCTGCGCCTCGATGAACTCGTCGGTCACATCCCGCTTCTGCCGGAAGGTGGCCTGTTGGGCCGGCCAGCTGAAGGCCACCGCGTTGTAGATGCCGTCCTGCGGCTCACGCACCTCGACCCGGTCGGCCCGGATCTGCATCGTGCCCTGGCTGATGCTGACGTTGCCCGACACCACGGTGAGCTTGCGGGCCAGGTCCACCTGGGCCGATTGCTTGCCGTCGCTCTCGACCACCAGCGGCTTCTGGCGATCGGCCTTCTCGGCGTGCGCAGCCACGCCCACCACCATGAGGATGGACAGGGTCAGCAGAGCAGGGCGAAGGCGCGGGGACATGGATATCGGCATGAAAATTGCAGACCATTCTACGACGCACATCCCCGCCCGCGTCTCAGGCGTTCCGAGCAATTTGCAGGGACTTGCGGGCCGGGCGCTCAGCTCTTGCGTGCCTGCGCGATCAGCGCAT
>JAYSCA010000511.1:0-2656 GCA_041915165.1 Ideonella sp. | reverse complement strand
GCCGTGGCCTCACAGGCGGCCAGCGTGGCCTCTGCCGTGGCCCAGACCGCCTCGCTGCCGGCGTCGACACCGGCCAAGCGCAAGGCGCCGCCGGTGGTGCCGCCGGCCCCGGTGCAGGAGGAAGGCTTCCTGGCCTCGCTGCTGGACAACCCGATCGTGCCGGTCGCCGGCATCAGCATCGCGGCGCTGCTGGCGGGGCTGGGGGTGACCCGGCTGCTGCGGCGTCGCAAGCAAAGCGGTGGCAGCGAGACCTCGTTCGTCGAGAGCAAGATGCAGCCGGACTCCTTCTTCGGGGTCAGCGGTGGCCAGCGAGTCGACACCCGCGACGGGGCCAACAGCTCGTCGTCCTCGCTGAGCTATTCGCTGAGCCAGCTGGACGCCATCGGCGATGTGGATCCGGTGGCCGAGGCCGATGTGTACCTGGCCTATGGCCGGGACCTGCAGGCCGAGGAGATTCTGAAGGAAGCCCTGCGAGCCGACCCGGGCCGGGTGGCCATCCGCGGCAAGCTGCTGGAGGTGTACGCCAAGCGGGCCGATCCCAAGAGCTTCGAGATCCAGGCGCGTCAGGTCCAGGAGATGGTGGGCGGCGTGGGTGAAGAGTGGGAAAAGGCCAAGGAATTGGGCCGCCAGGTGGATCCGGCCAACCCCTTGTACGCCCAGGGTGGCCCGATCACCGAAGTGGATATCGACACCTCGTCCGAGCCGCCGCCGGACCTGCGCGACGATGCCGAGCCTGCGCCGTTCGCCGCGTCGCTGGCTGCCGCCATGCCGGCCGCGCCGGTGGCGCCGCCCGCCGAAGCCGAGGACACCCAGCCGTCGGTGCTGCCGCCGCTGGATCTGGACATCGATCTGGAATCGGCATCCAAGCTGACCGGTCTGGAGAGCACCCGGCCGCTGACCACCACCTCGGGCGACTTGCCGGACCTGCCTTCGCTGGAGCCGCATGCCGAGCCGACGCCTGAGCCAGCGGTCAGCCTGCCGGCGGCCGAGGATCTGGGGGCGCTGCCTTCCTTCGAGGCCATGCCCGAGGCTCCCGCGGCCGAAGAGGAAGCCCTGCCGCAGCCGGAAGTGGAAGCGGTGAGCGACAGCAAGGCGATGGACTTCGACTTCGGGGATCTGTCGCTGGACCTGGGGGGGACCGCGCCAGCATCGGCCCCGACCGCCGCGGATGAGGTGACCACGGCCTCGCCGCCGCCGCTGGATCTGACGGGGGCGGAGCCCGCGCCGACCCCGGCACAGCCGGTGACTGCTGAGGCCGAGGTGGACTTCACCGACTCGATCGCCTTCGATCTGGAAGGTGATCAGGCGGACCCGCTGCAGCGCAAGGTGGAACTGGCCGACGAGTTCCGGCGCATCGGTGACGTCGAAGGCGCACGCGATCTGCTGGAGGAGGTGGTCAGCAAGGCTGCCGAACCGCTGCGCGGCAAAGCGCAGGCCATGCTGGATGAGCTTGGCTGACACCGCAGTGGCTGGCGTGCCACCGCACGCCGGCCCGGCGGTGCGGCGCATCGCCCTGGGCGTCGCCTACCGGGGGGACGCCTACCACGGCTGGCAGAGCCAGCCCAGTGGTCGCACGGTCCAGGATCACCTGGAAAAAGCCCTGTCGCAGTTTGCGGCCATGCCGGTGCAGACCCTGTGTGCCGGGCGCACCGACACCGGGGTGCACGGCCTCAACCAGGTGGTGCACCTGGACACGCCGCTGCACCGGGAGCCGTTTTCCTGGGTGCGCGGCACCAACCGCTATCTGCCGTCGGACATCGCCGTGCAGTGGGCCCAAGAGGTGCCCAGCACCTTCCACGCCCGCAACAGCGCCCGGGGGCGGCGCTATTGCTACCTGGTGCTGGAGTCGCCGGTGCGTCCCGCCATCGAGCGGGGAGGGGTGGGCTGGGTGTTCCGTCCCCTGGACGGCGAGGCGATGCGTGCCGCCGCGGCCTGCCTGATCGGCGAGCACGACTTCAGCTCCTTCCGCTCGGCCGAGTGCCAGGCGCTGTCGCCAGTCAAACGCATGGACCGGATCGGCATCGAGCGGCGCGGCGCCTACTGGCGCTTTGAGTTTGAGGCGGTGGCCTTTTTGCACCACATGGTGCGCAACCTGATGGGCTGCCTGGTGGCCATTGGCACCGGCACCCGGACGCCCGGCTGGATGGCCGAGGTGCTGGCCGCCCGCTCCCGCGACGCCGCGGCCCCGACGTTTGCGCCCGATGGCCTTTATTTCCTGGGGCCGAATTACGATGCGGAGCTGGATCTGCCGCGGCACACGCCCGCGATGGACTGGCTCCCCTGACTTCGAACCCGGCTTCCCCATGCGTCCGATCCCCGGCACCCCGACCCGCATCAAGATCTGTGGCCTGACCCGCGAGGCGGATGTGGCGGCCGCGGTGGCCGCCGGCGCCGACGCCATCGGCTTCGTGCTCTACCCGCGCAGCCCGCGGGCCGTGACGGCCGAGCGGGCCGGGGTGCTGGCCCGCCTGCTGCCACCGTTCGTCACCCCGGTGCTGCTGTTCGTCAACGCCTCGGACGAGGCGCTCGCCCAGGGGCTGGCGGCGGTGCCGCAGGCCCTGCTGCAGTTCCATGGCGATGAGTCCCCGGCGGACTGCGACCGGCCCGGGCGGCCCTACCTGCGGGCGGCCCGGATGGCGCCGGGCTTCGATTTGTT
>JAYSCA010000510.1:0-2656 GCA_041915165.1 Ideonella sp. | reverse complement strand
ACTCGCCCAGGGCGTCGTCCACGCTGCGGGCGGCCTGACGTTCGGCCTGCAGCTTGTCGTTGACCAAGGAGAGCAGCGGATCGGGGGCCTGGGTGGGGTAGAGGTCGAAGACCAGCCGGTTCTGGTAGGCGGCCACCGGTGTCAGCGCGAACTGCTGCGGCTTCACCGCCTGCTTCAGGTCGATCACCAGCCGCACCACGCGCGGCTGGTTCTGCCCCACCCGCACGCCGGCGATGAAGGGGTCGTCCGGCTTGACCTTGCCAACCAGATCACGCAGCGCCGGGCTCAGCTCCAGCCCGTCGATGTCCACGACCAGACGTTGCGGGTCGTCGGTGACGAAGTGGTGGGCGGACAGGGGCTGGTCCGACTCGATGGTCAGGCGGGTGTATTCCGCCGAGGGCCAGACCCGCACCGAGACGATGCTGGCGCCCCAGACCAGCTGGGCCGGCCCCAGCAACAGGGCCGCTTGACCGAGGCGGCGGGCATGGGTCAGGACATCACGTCGTTTCATCCGAGCAACTCCTTTCCGCGCGGGCTCATGGCATGAGCGAGCACCTCCCGGCTGTCGTCGGGTTGGGGAAGAATCTCCAGCCTCAGATCGGTCCGAGGACGCTCGGGCCCCGCGTTCTGGGCCCATTCACACAGTTTCAGGCCCGGGTGGGCGAAGATGTCACGAAAGCCGGCATCCTCCCACTCACGTGGATCGCTGAAGCGGTAGAAATCGAAGTGCGAGATGGCCAGCGGCTGGCCGCCATGCAGAACCTCGTAGGGCTCGACCACGGCATAGGTCGGGCTCTTGATGCGGCCCTGCACCCCCAGTGCGCGCAGCAGGTGCCGCACGAAGGTGGTCTTGCCGGCGCCCAAGGGGCCGTCCAGTTCGATGCAGGCGTCGGCGATGCCCGGGTGCGCGGCCAGCGTGGTCGCAAAAGCCCCACAGGCCTCCTCATCGGGCCAGTGCAGGCGGCGGGTTTCTAGAATCGGCAGATGACTCAAGGCGTCACAGGCGAGGTGGACCTCACGCAGACATTGCGGGACTGGGCACAGGCGTTGGGATTTTCCCAGATCGGCGTGGCCGATGTCGACCTGTCCTCAGCCGAAACGGGTTTGATCGCCTGGCTGCAGGCGGGGTTCCATGGCCAGATGGACTACATGGCCCGCCATGGACTCAAACGGGCCCGGCCGGCGGAACTGGTGCCGGGCACGGTGCGGGTCATCACGGCGCGCATGGATTATCTGCCCCAGGGCACGCCCGAGGGCTGGCAGGCGCTGGAGTGGCAGCGTCTGGCCCAGCCGAGGCAGGGGCAGGTCTCGCTGTATGCCCGGGGCCGCGATTACCACAAGGTGTTGCGGGCCCGCCTGCAGCGGCTGGCCGACCAGCTGGCTTCGGCATTGGGGCCGCTGGGCCACCGGGTGTTCTGTGATTCGGCGCCGGTGCTGGAGGTCGAACTGGCCCAGCGCAGCGGCCTGGGCTGGCGTGGCAAGCACACGCTGACGCTGTCGCGCGAGGCCGGGTCGCTGTTCTTCCTGGGGGAGATCTATGTCGATGCGCCGCTGGCCTGCACGCCGCCGGTCGAGGGGCATTGCGGCCGTTGCCAGGCCTGCATCACGGCCTGCCCGACCGGCGCCATCGTCGCGCCTTACCGGCTGGACGCGCGGCGCTGCATCTCCTATCTGACGATCGAGCATGCGGGGCCGATTCCCGAACCCCTGCGCGCGGCGATCGGCAACCGCCTCTATGGTTGCGACGACTGCCAACTGGCCTGTCCCTGGAACAAGTTCGCCCGGCGCAGCCCCCTGCCGGATTTCGAGCCGCGCTCAGATCTGGTGGCGCCGTCGCTGCTGACCCTGTGGGCCTGGGACGAGGCTGGCTTCCTGTCCCGCACCGAGGGCAGCCCGATCCGGCGCATTGGTTTTGAGCGCTGGCAGCGCAACCTGGCGGTGGCCTCGGGCAACGCCCTGGCCCGCGGCGAGGCCGATGGCGCCGCGTTGCGGGGCGCGCTGACCCAGGCCCGCGCTGCGGCCAGCCCGTTGGTGGCCGAGCACATCGACTGGGCCTTGGCCCAGGGCTGAGCGTCGCTCAGCGCACCGCGTCCAGCGCGGAGAGGGCCAGCGGCAGGCCGGCCATGCCGATCACCGTGGAGACGCTGATCAGGCCGGCCACATAGCTGCCATGCCCGCCCATGCGCACCGCCAGCACGTAGGCGCTGGAGGCCGTGGGCAGCGCGGCAAAGGCCACCACCACGGTCTGCTGCGCAGGGGGCAGGCCGACGACCTGCACCAGCACGATGGCGACCAGCGGCAGCACCACATGCCGGATGCCCAGCAGCGCGGCAGCCAAGCCGGGCGCATCCCGCAATGCCCCCATGCGCAACCCGGCGCCCACCGCCATCAAGCCGAGCGGCAGCGCAGCGCCCCCGATGCGGGTCAGCGTGATGTCCAGCAGGCTGGGCAGCCGCAGGCCCAGCAGGTTGGCCAGCAGGCCGGCCACCGTGCCGACGATCAGCGGGTTGCGGGCCAGCTCCTTGAGAAAGTTCTGGCCGGCATGGCGGGCCAGCGGCCAGACGGCGGCGACGTTGCACACCGGCACGCACAGCGCGATCAGCAGGGCGATCCAGGCCACCGACTGCACGCCGCCCAGGCGTTCCGCCAGCGCCAG
>JAYSCA010000509.1:0-2660 GCA_041915165.1 Ideonella sp. | reverse complement strand
CAACCGACCGGCCAGCGCGGCCAGGGCGGGTTCATCGTCCAGCGACACGCCCGCATCCTGGGCGGCCAGGGCCGTGGCCCGGTAAAGCGCGCCCGAATCCAGCAGGTGGTAGCCCAGGCGCCGGGCCAGCTCGCTGGCCAGTGTGCCCTTGCCGGAGGCGGTGGGCCCGTCCACGGTCAGCACTGGGACCTGGCCGGGCGCCGGCGTGACGCAGTGGAACAGGGTCTCGAAGTAGTCGGGGAAGGTCTTGCCCACGCACTTCGGGTCCAGGATGCGCACCGGCACGCCGGGGGCGCCGCCCACCAGCGGGCTGAAGGCGGCCAGCGACAGGCACATGGCCATGCGGTGGTCGTCGTAGGTGTGGATGCTGGCGGCCTGCCAGGGGCCGGCCGGGGGCTGGACCTCGATGAAGTCCTCGCCTTCGGTGACGGACGCGCCCAGCCTGCGCAGCTCGGCGGCCATGGCCGCGATGCGGTCGGTTTCCTTGACGCGCCAGCTGGCGATGTTGGTCAGGCGCGTAGGACCGTCGGCGTAGAGCGCCATGACGGCCAGCGTCATTGCCGCGTCGGGGATGTGGTTGCAATCCAGCGTCAGGGCCTTCAGAGGCCAGGCGCCGCGCCGCACCTCCAGCCAGCCGGGGCCGCCGCTCACCTGGGCGCCCATGGCCTGGGCGGCTTCGACGAAGCGGATGTCGCCCTGGATCGAATCCAGGCCGACGCCTTCGATGCGCACCGGCTCGTCGGTGCCGGCGATGGCGCCCAGCGCGATGAAGTACGAGGCCGAGGAGGCATCGCCCTCGACGTGGATGCGCCCCGGGGTGCGGTAGGCCGAGCCCTGCGGCAGTACGAAGCGCTGGTAACCCTCGCGCTGGACGGTGATGCCAAAGCGCGCCAGCAGGCGCAGCGTGATGTCGATGTAGGGCTTGGAGATCAGCTCGCCGTCCACCTCGATGGTGACCGGGCCTTCCGACGTGACCAGCGGCAGGGCCAGCAGCAGCGCGGTCAGGAACTGGCTGGAAACATCGCCGCGCACGCGGATCGGGGTGGCGGTGTTCAGGGTGTGCGAGGCGCCGTCGCCCACCTGCAGCGGTGGGAAGCCGGGTTCGCCCAGGTCGGTCACCGGGCAGCCGAGCTGGCGCAGCGCCTGCACCAGGTCGCCGATGGGGCGCTCGTGCATGCGGGCCACGCCCGAGAGCTGAAACTGGCCGCCCTGGGCGGCGGCCAGCACCGCCAGCGCGGCGGTCAGCGGGCGCATGGCGGTGCCGGCATTGCCCAGGAACAGCTGGGCTTCCCGGTGGGACAGCCGCCCTCCCAGACCGGTCACCTTGAGCACTTCGCCGTCGCGTTCCAGCGCACACCCCAGCTGGCGCAGCGCGTCCAGCATCACCCGGGTGTCGTCGGAGTCCAGCAGATCGTGGACCTCGGTGGTGCCCTCCGCCAGGCCGGCCAGCAGCAGCACGCGGTTGGAGATGCTCTTGGAGCCGGGCAGGCGCACGCGGCCACCGGCGCGAACCAGCGGCGGGACGTCGAGGAATTCGGTCGTGTACATGGCGAACGACAGGCAGAACAGACCGCCGGGGTCTGTGTGGGATCGAAAGAAAGGGGTTTCAGCGCGGGCGGCCGGAGCCCATGCGCCAATGGCTGCGCGCTTCGGACACGCCGCGCACCAGGGCTTCCAGCGCATCCGCCTCGCAGTGTCGCAGCGTCTCTTCCAGCACGCCCAGCGCGCCGCGGAAGAACTCGGACTGCTTGAGGATTTCCTCGCGGTTGGCGATCAGCACGTCACGCCACATGGTCGGGTCGCTGGCGGCAATGCGGGTGAAGTCCCGGAAGCCCGGGCCGGCCAGGCGCAGGAACTCTTCGGCCTGTTCCTGTTGCAGGATGCCGGTGAAGTAGGCAAAGGCCAGCAGGTGCGGGAAGTGACTCACCGCCGCGAAGGCCGCGTCGTGCGCTTCGGGTGTCATCACGCGCACCCGCGAACCCAGGGCCCCCCAGAGGGCGCGGGCCTTCTCGACCAGCTCCGGCCGGGTCTGCGGCAGCGGCGTCAGGATGACCTGCTGCTCGCGGTAGAGCTGGGCATCGGCGTGCTGCACACCCGAGAGCTCCTTGCCGGCGATCGGGTGCGCCGGCACGAAGGCGCTCGCCCGGTCCTTCAGGGCGCGCCGGGCAGCATCCACCACGTCGCGCTTGGTGCTGCCCACGTCCATGAACAGCGTGCCGGGCGTGACCAGGTGACGGATGGCCTTGAAGGTCATCTCGGTGGCGGCCACCGGGACGGCGATCAGCACCACGTCGGCGCCCGAGACGGCCAGCAGGGCGCTTTCAGCGGCCTGGTCGATCACGCCGAGCTGCTTGGCTTTCTCGGTGGTGGACGGGGACTTGCTGTAGCCGATCACCCGGTCCACCAGACCGGCCTGCTTCATGGCCAGCGCGAACGAGCCGCCCATCAACCCGCAGCCGATCAAGCCCAGTTGCTTGAACATGGCCATCAGTGCACGTCCAGCGGGTAGGTGCCCAGCACCTTGAAGTAGGCGCAGGCACTGCGCAGCTCCCGCAGGGCGGTGGCCACCTGGGGATCGTCCGGGTGACCTTGCAGGTCGATGTAGAAGTAGTACTCCCACTGGCCCGAGCGGGCCGGGCGGGATTCGAAGCGGGTCATCG
>JAYSCA010000508.1:0-2661 GCA_041915165.1 Ideonella sp. | reverse complement strand
CTCTTCAGCTCGGCCGCCTGGAAGGTGACGCCCAACAGGATGGCCTGGCGCCGCACCACCCGGCCGTGGCGCGCCGCCAGAGCGTCGATCCACTCGTTGGCGATGTAGGCATACGGCGACGAGAAATCAAAGTAGAAATCGATCGGCGGGCGCGGGACGGTGTTCATTCAAAACACGATACGCCCAAACGCCCGCCCGCGTGCCGCGTCCGCCCTGGGATCGGCCCCGATTGACCGCGGTCACGCGGAAGCCGGCGCCCGACGCTAGGATGCCGAGCATGTGGCTCGAAGGCGTGTTGGTGGCGGGGATCGTGGGGCTGGCCTTGTCGCTGCAGCCCTGGCGCGCGCTGCCGCGCAGCGGGCCGCCCTGGCCGTGGCTGGGCTGGTGCGCGGTCATGCCCCTGCTGTGGGGCGCGGACCGGGTCTCGCACATCCCCTTGCTGCAACCGCTGTCGGGCGCCTGCCTGCTGGCCCTGATGACGGGCTGGCCGCTGGCCATGCTGGCCCTGCTGCCGGTGGCGCTGATCACCACCTGGATGGGCGGGCTGGACTGGAGCGTGGGCCTGTCGCGCCTGGTCTGGCTGGGCATGGTGCCGGCCAGCCTGGCCTTCGGCCTGGGCCTGGCGGTGCGGCGCTGGTTGCCACACCACCTGTTCATCTACATCCTGGGGCGCGGCTTCTTCGCCTCGGTGCTGGCCATGTGGCTGTCGGGCGCCCTGGCGCTGTGGGTGCTGGGCACGCCCGCCGGCAGCGACCCGGGCGACATCCTGATCGGCCGCTGGCTGGCGGCCTGGGGCGATGCCTTCATGACCGGCATGCTGGTGGCCATCTTCGTGGCCTTCCGCCCGCAGTGGCTGGCCACCTACTCCGACCGCCTGTACCTGCCCGTGCGCTGACGGGCCCGCGCCGGCCAGGCCGCCACCTCGCCGGGCACGAAGAACTCGTTGACCAGCAGCGACTGGCCCTGGCGCTCGAAGCAGGACCAGCGCCGCCACACGCCCCGGCCGGGAAAGGGCCGGCCGGTGGCCTGCTGCCAGGTGCGCGCCACCCAGCGCGCCAGCGGGTGGGCCGGCGGCAGCCAGGCCTGCCACAGCGGCGAGCGGTCCACATCGGCCCGGGTGAACAGCAGCTCGGCCAGCGGACGCGAGCCCAGGCCGCCCAGCGCCCGCCAGGGCCCCCGGGCCACTGCGGCCCGCACCACCGAATGGGCCAGCACCATCGGACGGCCATCGCCCACCAGCAGCACGGTGCGGCCCAGCACCGCCGTGCCCGGGCGTAGCCCCAGCGGCCCGGCGTCGGCCGCCCGGGCCGGCTCGCGCGCCTGGCCCAGCACCCGCACCGTCAGCGGCGCACGGGCCCGGCGCAGGTGCATGGTCAGCGAGCCTTCGGCGCGCAGCCAAACCCTCAGGTGCCCCTGGGTTGGCACCGTGGCTTTCCTTTGCGAGGCCATTCTTTTGCAATCTATCACCGGGCTGGATTGTCACCGCGCGGCGGACCCACGATGCCCAGGGCTTCTCACCGTCTTCAGGGATGCGAACCCCGTCCGTCAATGGAACACTGTCGGCAGAAACACACCGGAAACCACATGCACCGCTGTCTGATGCAGTTCGCCAGAACCCTGTCCATCGCCTTGGCCTGGGCCTTTGGCGCCAGCCTGCATGCCAACGCTGGTTGGTTCAGCTTTGGCGACCGTTGGAAAGAAGAGGCCCGGCTCCACGATGGTCGGACCATCATCGTCGAGCGCTATCAAAACTATGGCAGAAATAATTTGATCGGGCAGCCGCCCCCCTTTCACGAACAGACGCTTCGATTCTCATTGCCCAATGTGGATAGAGTTTTTGAATGGGCTGCCCCGTACGATGAATTCAATGGCCAAAGCGATTTAATCATCCTGGCCGTTCACGTTCTAAAAAATACACCCTACATCATTACAGCCCCAAACCTGTGCATCGACTACAACAAATGGAATCGCCCCAACCCCCCCTATGTGGTGTTTGAATGGAAAGAGGGGACATGGCAACGCATTCCGTGGGGAGATGTCCCGACTGAATTCCATGACATCAACCTCACCACAGGGGAAAGAGTTCAGTTAGGAGAACGCCCAGCAGGCACCAACACAATTCCAGCCAACGTCATCGCGCGCTGGAACACCGAGGCAAGCCTACCTCAGTTCAAAAAGATCTTGCGAGAACCGCTCAACCCCGCCCCGGGCTGCATTCCAATGATCACCAATGGCAAAGGTCTTTGGCTGACCAGAGAACGATTCAGCAGAAAGAAAGATCTGGAAGCATGCCAGAGAGAGTGCTACATCAAGAAATTCGAAAAAGAAACCTGCCCCTGCCGCGAGATATTTGAGGGGCGGCGCGAAGACCCGCCACGTGTGACGGCGCCTTGACCGCTGTCGACGGAGAGCCCGGTCGAACGGGCCATTCGCTCAGACCAGCGCCCTTCCGATCAAAATCTTCTGCACTTCCGAGGTGCCTTCGTAGATCTGGCAGACCCGCACGTCGCGGTAGAGCCGCTCCACCGGGAAGTCGGTGACATAGCCATAGCCGCCGTGCACCTGGATGGCCGCCGAGCAGACGCGCTCGGCCATCTCGCTGGCGAAGAGCTTGGCCATGGCCGCCTCCTTCAGGCAGGGCTGGCCGGCGTCCTTCAGGCT
>JAYSCA010000507.1:0-2665 GCA_041915165.1 Ideonella sp. | reverse complement strand
CCGGCGAGGTCTACCCCTGGCCGACCAGCGGCTACATCGCCCGCCCGCCGTTCTTCGACGGCTTCGAGCAGACGCCCACCCCGCGTGAAGCCACGGTGCAGGGCGCCCGCATCATGGCGCTGTTCGGTGATTCGATCACCACCGACCACATCTCGCCGGCCGGCTCGATCAAGCCGGATTCGCCGGCCGGCCGTTACCTGCAGGCACTGGGCGTCAAGCCGGTGGACTTCAACAGCTACGGCTCACGCCGCGGCAACCACGAGGTGATGATGCGCGGCACCTTCGCCAATGTGCGCATCAAGAACCTGATGCTGCCGGCGGCCGAGGACGGCAGCCGGGTGGAGGGCGGTTACACGCTGATGCAGCTGCCCGGCGAGACCCAGGGCCAACGCCTGGCCATTTACGACGCCGCCATGGCCTACCAGGCCGCCGGCGTGCCCACGGTGATCTTCGCGGGTGAGGAGTACGGCACCGGTTCCAGCCGCGACTGGGCCGCCAAGGGCACCCGGCTGCAGGGCATCCGCGCGGTGGTGGCGCGCAGCTTCGAGCGCATCCACCGCAGCAACCTGGTGGGCATGGGCGTGCTGCCGCTGCAGTTCCAGGGCAGCGACAGCTGGTCGTCCCTGGGGCTGACGGGCAGCGAAGTGATCGACATCCGTCTGGAAGGCGCGCTGACCCCGCAACGCGAGGCCACGCTGGTCATCCACCGCGCCGACGGCAGCACGCAGGAGGTGACGCTGACGCTGCGCATCGACACCCCGATCGAGGTCGAGTACTACCGCCACGGCGGCATCCTGCCTTACGTGCTGCGGCAGCTCCTGGCCTGAGGGCTGCGTTCGCGATCAGAAGCGCAAGGACACGTCACCCAAGCCGTCGAAAGCGACGGTGACGGTGTCGCCGGCCTGGGCGGGCAGCAGCCCCACCCAGCTGCCGGTGGTCACCACGGTGCCCGCCGGCAGCACGGCGCCGTCGCGCGTGGCATGGCGCAGCCAGGCGGGCAGCACCGCCGTGGGCCGGCCCAGCGGGTGGCTGCCGCGGCATTCGAACGGGGCCGTCGCGCCGATCAGCGCGTGGCAGCGTTGCGCCGCCCAATCCCGCGTCGGCTCGAACGGCCGCCAGCCGCCCAGCACCAAGGCGCCGTGCGACTGACCGTCGGCCAGGCGCAGCAGCGGCGCAGCCTGCGGGCCGTCCTGCCAGCGGGAATCGACCACCTCGACCGACACCGCCATGGCATCGACCAGGGCGACGGCGGCGGCTTCGTCCAGGGACGCGGCCCGCGCAGCGTCCACCGCGGTGCCCAGGCGCAAGGCAATCTCGGCCTCGATGCCGCGACCGTGCAGCGGCCACTCACGCAGATCGGCCGGGCTCAGGCGCACGCCCGCCGGGGGCAGCGGCGCGTGGGTGATGGTGTCCAGTGTGCCGCCGCCGGATTTCCAAGTCTGCGCCGGGGCTTCGCCCCACCAGCCGAGCTCATGGCCGACGGCGTCCTGCACCGCGTAGCCCTCTTCTGGGGTGGACAGGGCCTGGGCCAGGCGACGGTTGTCGGCGGGCTGGTGGCTGCGGTGGGCCGCACACAGGGCGGCCACCACCTCGATGGCGGCAGAGGTCAATGTCATGTTGGAAAGCGGTGGATCAGGGCGGCTCAGCGCGGCAGATTCAGCGTGCCCTTCTGATCGAAGGGGATGCGGCCCAGGGCGGTGCCGATCTGGCCATGCAGTTCATAGGGCACACCCTGGCCATCCCCCTTGTCCAGGCCCTTGCCCTCGGCCAGGCCCCAGGCCTGCTTGAGCAGGTTGATCGTGGACACGGTGACGGGGATCTCCACCATCGTCTCGCCATAGCGGGGCAGGGAGCCCTTGGCATTGGTCACGCCACTGGCGACGGCCTTGCCGGCCAGCTTCAGATCCAGCGTCAGGCCGTCGTAGTCGATGGCGGTGGCGTTCGGGTTCTGGACCCGCAGGCGCAGCAGAAAGCGCATCTCCAGCCCCTTGCTGGGCAGGCCTTCCAGGTCGGCCACCGTCACGCGCGGCGCCGTCAGGCCAAAGCCGGCACAGGCGGCCAGCAACAGGGCGCCGACCAGGGCGAGCAGGCGGCCACGCCAGGCCCACAGCGAGGCAGAACGGTGGGACGACAGGGTGGAAGACATGGCAACTTTCAAGGAGAGGAACACCGGAACCACAACGCGGCGCCTAAGCCCGGGGTGGACAACAGGTGCCGGGCAGCTCGTCCTGGGCCAGCCCGTCGAGGATGGGGCAGTCGGGGCGGTCGTCGCCGTGGCAGCAGGCCACCAGGTGGGACAGCGTGGTCCTCATGGCCTGCAGTTCCTGCACCTTGCGCTCCAGCGCCTCAATGTGCGCCTGCGCCAAGGCCTTGACCTGCCGGCTGGACCGGTCCCGATCCTGCCACAGGCTCAGCAACTCGCCGATCTGCGGGATGCCGAAGCCCAGGTCCCGCGCATGCCGGATGAAGCCCAGGGTGTGCACATCGCGCTCGCTGTACTGCCGGTAGCCCGACTCGGTGCGAGGCGCGGCCGCCAGCAGGCCCACCGATTCATAGTGCCGGATCATCTTGGCCGACACGCCCGAGGCCCGGGCCGCTTCGCCGATGTTCATGCCTGACCTTCCGTCACGGTTTCGGGATGGCTGGCCGCGGCCGGCCGCCAGCG
>JAYSCA010000506.1:0-2666 GCA_041915165.1 Ideonella sp. | reverse complement strand
GCACCTTCGTGCGCTTTGCCGGCGAAGAAGAGCTGCTGAGTCTGCGCCGCGGCAGCTGCACCCTGCACGGCCAGGGGGAGATCGCGCTGGGTGGACCGCCCGGCGAACCCGCTACCCCGGTGGTGCGATTCGCGCTGCTGAGCGAGCCCCCCGAGCGGCACGACACCCTGCCCCGCCTCTTCTGACACAGGTCCCCTCGCCCGCTGGCCGGCCCCACGACACGCACCCCATGCACTACGCCCCTCCGCCCCCGTTCCAGCACGGCCAAGCCGAACCCATCGGTGTTCTGCTGGTCAACCTGGGCACGCCGGATGCCCCCACGCCCGCCGCCGTGCGCCGCTATCTGGCGGAGTTCCTGAGCGACCCGCGGGTGGTGGAACTGCCCCGGCTGCTCTGGGCCCCCATCCTGCACGGCATCATCCTGCGGGTCCGCCCGGCGAAATCCGCCCGCAAGTACGCCAGCATCTGGACCCCGGAGGGCTCCCCGCTGCTGGCCTGGACCCGCCGACAGGCCCAGGCCCTGCAAGCCCGGCTGGATGAGCGCCACACGCCTGGCGTCCTGCGGGTGGAGCCGGCGATGCGCTATGGCCATCCCTCGGTCCCGGAGGCCCTGAACCGGCTGCAAGCGGCGGGGGCCCGGCGCATCCTGGTGCTGCCGGCCTATCCGCAGTATTCCGGCGCCACCACGGGCAGCGCCTTCGACGCCGTCGCCGCCTGGGGGCGCCACGCCCGCTGGGTCCCGGAACTGCGCTTCATCGGCGCCTACCACGACGACCCCACCTACATTGCCGCGCTGGCCGACAGCATCCGCGGCCAGTGGCAGCAGCACGGCACGCCCGACATCCTGGTGACCAGTTTCCACGGCATGCCCGAGCGCACGCTGCACCAGGGCGACCCCTATCATTGCCAGTGTCAGAAGACCGCCCGTCTGCTGGCCGAGGCCCTGGACTGGCCGCGCGAACGCCTGCGGGTGACCTTCCAGAGCCGGTTCGGCAAGGCCAAGTGGCTGGAGCCGGCGACGGAGCCGACCCTGCAGGCCCTGGCCCGGGAAGGCCACCACCACGTCCAGGTGGTCTGCCCCGGCTTCTCGGCCGACTGCCTGGAAACGCTGGAGGAGATTGCCCAGGAAGGCCGCAGCGCCTTCCTGACCGCGGGCGGCCAGCAGTTTCACTACCTGCCCTGCCTGAACGACAGCCCGCAAGGCATCGACACCCTGCTGGCCCTCACGGAGCGCCACCTGAGCGGCTGGTCGCTGGCCCCCCGCTCCGAGGAAGCGGCTCGGGCTTGCCGGCAGCGCGCCCTGGCCCTGGGGGCCACCCGATGACCTCCCGGCCGCAGGAGGACACCGCCCAAGGCGTGCGCCTGGACAAATGGCTGTGGGCGGCCCGTTTCTTCAAGACCCGCTCGCTGGCGCTCGAAGCCATCGGCAAGAACCGGGTGGACGTGAACGCCCAGCCCGCCAAGGCCAGCCGCGAGCTGCGGCCCGGCGATCTGGTGCTGCTGCGCGAACCCGGCATGCCGCCACGGGAGCTTCAGGTGCGCGCGGTCAGCCAGGTGCGTGGCCCCGCCCCGGTGGCCCAGCTGCTCTATGAGGAGACGGCCTCCAGCCTGTCGGCCCGGGAAGCCGCCCGGGAGGCCCGGCGGCAGGGCATCGAACCAGCCCAGGCGATCGCCCATGGGCGGCCCACCAAGCGCGACCGGCGCCAGCTGAGCGACTGGGCCCGCTGGAGCGCCACCCTGGACGAGGAATGACCGGCCGCCGCCCGGCGCCGCAAGAAAATTTGCGACCGGGGGCTTGAATTCCGTTTCCAGGGCCCCATGTCGTCCAGCAACCGGACATTTTGTCGACCCACCCATGAATCCCAACGACACCCCAGCCGACCAACCGAATCCCGAAACTGCAGCCGCCCCCACGGGTGAAACGGTTTCCCCCGAAGCGCAACTGGCCGATTTGCAGGCCAAGCACGCCGAAGTGTCGGACGCCTATCTGCGGGCCAAGGCCGAAGCCGAGAACGTCCGCCGCCGCAGCGAGGAAGAGATTTCCAAGGCCCGCAAATTCGCGGTGGAATCCTTTGCCGACAGCCTGCTGCCGGTGAAGGACAGCCTGGAAGCCGCCATCGCGATGCCGGACGCGCCGGTCGACAAGGTGCTGGAAGGCGTGCATGCCACGCTGCGCCAACTGGCCTCGGCGCTGGAGCGCAACAAGGTGCTGGAAATCAACCCGCCGGTCGGCACCAAGTTCGACCCGCATCAGCACCAGGCCATCAGCATGGTGCCTGCCGAGCAGGAAGCCAATACCGTGGTGGCGGTCCTGCAAAAGGGCTACCTGATTTCCGACCGCGTGCTGCGCCCGGCCCTGGTGACCGTCGCCGCACCGAAGTAATCCCGAATTGACAAGAATCCCGGCCCTGGCGTCTTGAAAAAGCCGGCGGCCACCCGCAATTCCCGCTCAACGGAAACGAATCCTGGAGAAACACACATGGGCAAGATCATTGGCATCGACCTGGGCACCACCAACTCGTGCGTGGCCATCATGGAGGGCAACTCGACCAAGGTGATCGAGAACTCCGAAGGCGCGCGCACCACGCCGTCCATCATCGCCTACCAGGAAGATGGTGAAGTGCTGGTGGGCGCCTCGGCCAAGCGCCAGGCGGTGACCAACCCGA
>JAYSCA010000505.1:1383-2674 GCA_041915165.1 Ideonella sp. | reverse complement strand
GGTACTTCAGGATCTCGTCGATGGTGGAGGCCGTGCCGGTGAGCTTGCCCGAGGCCATGGCCGCCATGTAGAGCGAGGACTCTTCGATGGTGGTCATCTGCACGTCCAGGCCGGCCTGCTTGAAGTAACCCAGGTCACGGGCGACGAACAGCGGGCCGTAGCCCACCCAGGTGGTGTGGCCGATGGACAGCGTGCCGGCCTGGGCGGTGCCCAGCAGCGCGGCGCTGGCGCCCACGGCCAGGGCCAGACGGGACAGGGCATGACGGAGGAAACGGGTCATGGTGATGCACTCCTGCAATGAGAAGAAAGGAATTCGAAGGGGGGTGGGCCGCGGCTCAGAAGCCGTAGCTCAGCGAGACGACCGCGCGGTTGTCCTGCTTGACGTCGAAGCGGTTGCGCCCGCCCACGATGAACTGGGCGCCCCAGGTCAGGCCGGTGTCGGCGATGGGCTGGGTCAGGCCCAGGGTGAGGTGCCGAAACGCGCTGCCCACCGGGGTCTTGCCGGCGTAGCAGCCGTTGACGATGAAGGCCTCGCCCGCGCCGCAGGCCGTACCGGTGAGGGTGTCCTCGGTGCCGTTGAACTTGCCTTGCTTGCGGTAGGTGTAGAAGCCCAGCGTGGCGGTGAACGAGAGCTGATACGGCAGCGCGCGGGTGTACACCGCGCTCCAGTAGGTGTCGCCCTGGTTGCCCCAGGTCACGTCCTGCAGCAGGGTCTGGGCGCTCAGCGTGACCGGGCCGTAGCTCAGGGCCAGCTTGCTTTCCGGCGCGTTGGAATGCGCACCGTTCACGTAGACGTAGTAGGTCAGGCCGGCGGAGTAGCCCCAGTCGCCCAGCGTGCCGTTGTAGCCCGCGTACAGGTCGTTCTCGATCGATTTGTTCTTCTGGAAGTCGGTGATTGTCCGGTCACGGTACGAATCGCCCAGCCGGCGGTACGAATAGTTGATGGTCGAGCCCCAGTAGCCGGCGTAGAAGCCGCTCTCGTGGGCGTAGTCCGCCCCCCACTGCGGGGTGACGTGGTCGGACTCGGGCGCATCGGCCCCGGCGTTGCCCAGGGGCGTGCTGTTGCCGTAGGTGCTCGTCTGGCCGCGCAGGTAGTAGCGCGACACCAGATCGATGTGGCCCGTCAGGTCGCCCGCCAGGGCCGCACCGCTCCAGGCCCCCGCCAGGGCCACACCCACGGCCCCCACCCAGACCCCCGCGCCGCGCACACCACGCAGCGACACTGCTCGCTTCATCGACATCTCCAGTTCAGCTTGGTTGACTGGCCGTGATGGTTGCGTGCGGCCCCGGG
>JAYSCA010000505.1:0-1373 GCA_041915165.1 Ideonella sp. | reverse complement strand
AGCAAAAAACTGGGCTTGGCGGACGCGCCCCATCTCAGTGCGGCGCCTGGCAAACCGTGGTGCAAGCCCAGCGCCGCAGGGACGCAACACCGGCCGCGCCGCTCCGTTCACGGCCCTTTGCGGGGGTGGGCGCACCAGGCTTGGGGGCCTGATTCGGAGAAATGTGGTCAACCCCTCAGAAAGTCCTGGGTCGGGAGAGCCCCCGCTTCCCCTGCCGGGGCTGACGGGGCTCAAATCCGTGCATGGATATTGCTGCTTGAGCCCCGACCTTTCCAAGGAATTTGCGATGGCCAACTACACCCTGCGGCAGCTCAAGTACTTCGTCACCACCGTCAAGTGCGGCACCGTGGCCGAGGCTTCGCGCCAGCTCTTCATCGCCCAGCCCTCCATCTCGGCCGCCATCAAGGGGCTGGAGGAATCCTTCAACGTGCAGCTCTTCATCCGCCAGCACGCCCAAGGCATGTACCTCACCCAGGCCGGCCAGCGCTTTTATGAAAAAGCCCAGGCCCTGCTGCAGTCGGCCCATGCCTTCGAGCAGAACGCCATGGCCGACAACGAACTGACCGGCGGCCAGATCAACATCGGCTGCTTCGAGACGGTGGCACCGCTGTACATGCCCACCCTGCTCAAGACCTTCCAGGAGCGCTTTCCGGGCGTCAGCATCCGCCTGCACGACGGCGAGCAGCACGAACTGGTGCACGGCCTGACCAACGGCCGCTTCGACCTCGCCATCCTGTTCCGCCATGACCTGGACAGCACGCTGGAGGTGGAGCCTCTGATGCGCCCCAGCAGCCCCTATGTGCTGCTGCCCGAAGGCCACCCGCTGGCCGAGCAGGCCGATGTCTCGCTGCACCAGCTGGTGCACGAATCGATGATCCACCTGGACGTGCAGCCCAGCCGCACCTACTTCATCAAGGTCTTCGAGGAACACGGGCTCTCGCCCAACGTGGTGTTCAGCTCGCCTTCGCTGGAGATGGTGCGCGGCATGGTGGGCCAGGGCTTCGGCTTCTCGCTGCTGGTGACCCGCCCGCGCGAAGACGCCAGCTACGACGGCCGCCGCCTGGTGTGCCGCCCGCTGCGCGAGCAGGTCAGCGGCTCGCAACTGGCCGCCACCTGGCTGGCCCGTTCACCGCTGACCAAGCCGGCCCGCCTCTTTGTGGAGCACTGCAAGGAAATGCTGGGCCAGCTGGACGCCGCCCACGCCCTGCCGCCCAAGGTGACGGACCTGAGCCAGGTGCGCCAGGCGGCCTGAACAAAGCTGGGCCCCCGCCCAGCTTTTTTCTATGGCACAGGCAGTTTCTTGCTGCTTGGCGGCGCCACGCCCTTGGGGCACGATCCCCCGTGAACCCTGGTGCAAGGAGACCCTGCTTTGG
>JAYSCA010000504.1:0-2677 GCA_041915165.1 Ideonella sp. | reverse complement strand
TGGCTGGTTGGGCGGGGCCCTGGCCAGCGTGATGCCGGCCCATGTGATCTATCCCAAGGTCGATGCGCGGCCGGCCGGCTTCTCGCCGGTCTGGCTGCAGGACATCCTGCGCCGCCAGATGGGCTTCGAGGGGGCGGTGTTCAGCGACGACCTGAGCATGGAAGGCGCGCGCTTCATCGAGGGCCGCGCGGTCAGCGCGACCGACGCCGGTGTGGCCGCGTTGCAGGCCGGGTGCGACCTGGTGCTGCTGTGCAACCAATCGTTGGTGGCCGGGGGCCAACCGGTGGACGAATTGCTCGAAGGGCTGATGGCGGCCCAAAGCCGGGGAGAATGGGCGCCCGAGGGCGTCTCGGAACAGCGCCGGCTGGCCTTGCTGCCGCAGACCGAGCCGCTGCCCTGGGATGAGCTGATGATGGCGCCGGCTTACCAGCGGGCGCTGGAACGGCTGATGGGCTGAGTGGGCCCGCGGCCGCACGACGACAAGGACATGAACACGATGACGCAAGAATCTTCCTGGCGCCGCCGGGGCACCTGGCTGGCGCTCACCGCGCTGGCGGTGCTGGCCAGCGGCTGTGCGATCGAATGGCAGAACCGCGAGCCGGCCCGGCAGCTGGCCAAGGCGGCCCAGCCGCAGGGTTCGGTCTATGGCGGCTGGCGGGTGTTCGAGGCCCGCTGCGCGGCCTGCCACGGTGCCGACGCGGCCGGCGTGGTCGGCGGCGGGCCGAACCTGCTCAACCGCGTGGCCGAGCTGGGCGAGCGCCGCTTCGTCGGCCTGGTGCTCAACCGCTACGACTGGGGGCTGCCGCCCCAGCAGGCCGACCGTGGTGCGCTGGTGGACGAGGTGATCGCCGGCCGCCAAGGGGTGGTGACGATGCCGGCCTGGTCGGGCGAGCCGGTGGTGACCGCCCACATCGCCGACTTGTATGCCTACCTGTCGGCCCGCGCGGCCGGCACGGTCGGGCCGGGGCGCCCCAGCCAGCCCTGAACCTGCCTTATCGGCGGTTCCCCAAAGAAAACGGCCCCCGCGGGGGCCGTTTTTCATGGGGCGCGAGGCCCGATCAGCTGCGCGGGGCGTCGAAGGGCAGGCTGACCTGGCTGAGGTCCTTGCGGGTCTCGACCAGCACCAGCGGGCCTTCGTCCACGACCGCCACCGGCGGCCGTTCGCGCGGCACATGGACCGGCTTGGGCTCGGCCGCGATGGCTTCCTGCACCACGCGCACCTTCTCGGCGTCCGAGTTCACCCAGGTCAGGCCGGCTGCGTCAGCAATGCCTTGCAGCTCGGTGATGGCCAGCGTGTAGGCTGGCACCACGGCCGGGGCCGGCGTCGGGGCAGGCGCCGGTGCCTCGGCCACCACGACCGGGGCGGACGGGGTTTCGACCACGACGGCGGCGGTCACCGGCTCGACGGCTTCGCTCGGTTCAGCGGCCTCGGCCACCGGGGCGGCCGGCGTTTCGCCTTCCGCCTCGGCGCGCTCACGGCGCGGACGGCGGTTGCGGCGGCCACGGCCTTCGCGTTCACCTTCCTGCGCCTCAGCGGCCTCGGTCGTCACCGGCGTCGTTTCCGCGTCGGCCGAGGGCGTCTCCTCGGTGGCGGCACCGCTCACTGGTGCGGTCTCGATGGCGTCATTGCCTTCAACCAGGGTCTCGCCATTCAGGCCTTCGCCTTCACGGCCGCGGCCCCCACGACGGCGACGGCGACGGCCCCCGGTGCGTTCGGCATCGGCGGCGGTCTGTTCCGGTGCGCCGCCTTCCGGCAGTTCCACCAGGGCGTTGGCCGGCACGTCCTGCTCGGCGCGCGGCTTGCGCTCGCTGGCGTCCAGGGCCTCGGTGCGCTCGGCCGCGCCGCGGCGGTTCTCGTTGCGGTTGCCGCGGTTGTCCTCGCGGCGCGGCTTGTTGCCTTCGCCACGGCCGCCTTCGGCCCGCGCACCGCCGTTGCGGTTGCCATTGCCTTCGCCACGGCCTTCACCGCGACCACCACGCTCACCGCGTTCGCCGCGGTCACGCCGGTTGCCGCCGTTGCGGTTGCGTTCGCCACGCTCGCCTTCGGGCTTGGCAGCCGTCGTCGGTGCCGGCTCGGCCTGGGTGGCCGGTGCCGGGGCGGCGTCGGTGCCAAAGAGTTTCTTGATCCAGCCGAAGAAGCCACCGGTGGCCGGCGCCGGGGTGGGGGCTGCGGCCGGAGCGGCGGCGGCCGGCGCGGGCGCCTGCGCCGGAGCGGGGGGCGGCACCTGCGGGGCGGGTTGGTCGGGCAGCACGCCCTTGATCACCGGCTCCTGCTTGGGCTTGGCCTTCTCGCGGCGCGAGATGGACACCTCGTCGTCGGGCTCCTGCACCATCGTGTAGCTGGCTTGCAGGTTCTCCAGGCGCGGGTCATCGTGGCGCAGGCGCTCCAGCTTGTAGTTGGGCGTCTCCAGGTGCTTGTTGGGCACCAGCAGCACGGTGATGCGCTGTTGCAGCTCGATCTTGGTGATCTCGGTGCGCTTCTCGTTGAGCAGGAAGCTGGTGACTTCGACCGGCACCTGCACATGCACGGCGGCGGTGTTTTCCTTCAGCGCCTCTTCCTGGATGATGCGCAGGATCTGCAGCGCCGAGGATTCGGTGTCGCGGATGTGGCCGGTGCCGTTGCAGCGCGGGCAGGTGATGTGGCTGCCTTCGGACAGGGCCGGGCGCAGGCGCTGGC
>JAYSCA010000503.1:0-2677 GCA_041915165.1 Ideonella sp. | reverse complement strand
GGTGCGGCCGTGGCGGGCGCAGGCGATGATCTGCCACTGGTTGACCAGGTCCACGTAGCGGCGCAGCGGCGAGGTGGCCCAGGTGTACTGCGCCACGCCCATGCCGGCGTGCGGCAGGGCCTTGGTGCCCATGCGCACCTTCACGCCCGGGGCCAGGCTGGCCTGGCTGCGGTAGATGCCGGGCACGCCCAGTTCGGCCAGCCAGCCGCCCCAGGTGCTGTTGGCCAGGATCATGGCTTCGGAAACGATCAGGTCCAGCGGGGCGCCGCGTTGGCGTTCGCTGATGCGCACCGTTTCGCTGCCGTCGGGCTCACCGCTGTTGCCGTCCAGGCGGAAGTTGTAGTCCGGCCGGTTGAAGTTCTCGGGCTTGCCGCGCACCACCTCGCGCGCCGCCTTGAGCTGGCGCGCCAGGCGGAAGCAGAAGGCCAGTTCGGCCGCGAAGGGGTAGTCGGCCACCGCCTCGCCGGTCAGCGTGGCCTCGGTGATGACCTCGTCGAGCTGGTCATGGCGCAGGTTGGCCGCGATGGGCACCCGCTCCAGTCGGGTCTCGCTCTTCTTGACCGCCAGCGTGGCTTCGTCCAGCGTCACGTACAGGCTGACGGCCGGGCAGTCGCGGCCCTCGTCCAGCGTGTAGGCCTGCACCACCGCGTCGGGCAGCATGGTCAGCTTCCAGCCGGGCATGTAGACGGTGGACAGGCGCTCGCGGGCCACCTTGTCGACCGGCGAATCGGGCAGCACGGCCAGGCCGGGCGCGGCGATGTGCACGCCGAAGACCACCTCGCCCGAGCCCAGGCCGGTGACCGACAGCGCGTCGTCGATTTCGGTGGTCTGCGAATCGTCGATCGAGAAGGCTTGCACGGCGGCCAGCGGCAGCTCGTCGGCAATCGCCGGCGCCTCCAGCGGCGGGAAGCCGGTGCCCTTGGGGAACTGCTCGAACAGAAAGCGCCGCCAGTGGAACTGGTAGGGGCTGGTGATCGCGCCGGCGTCCTTCAGCAGGTCCAGCGGGGCGCGCTGGCTGTGCTTGGCGGCTTCGACCACGGCCTTGTACTCGGGCGCGTTCTTGTCGGGCTTGAACAGGATCTTGTAGAGCTGCTCGCGCACCGGCGCCGGGCACTGGCCGGCGGCCAGTTCGGCGGCCCAGCTTTCGATCTGGGCGGCCACCTGCTTCTTGCGCTCGATGGCCAGCAGGGCGGCCTTGATGGTCTCCTCCGGGGCCTTCTTGAACTGGCCCTTGCCGGCGCGGCGGAAGTAGTGCGGCGCGTCGAACAGCCGGAACAGGGCCGCGGCCTGGAGTTCCGGCCCGGCGGAGGCACTGAAATAGTCACGCGCCAGATCGGCAAAGCCGAACTCGCCCTCAGGGGCGAACTCCCAGGCCAGGTCGAGGTCGATCTCGCCGGCCTTGGCCTGAGCGGCCGCGATCAGCTCTGCCGGCTGCGGCTTATCGAAGCGCAGCAGCACGTTGGCATTTTTCACTTTGACGCGCTTGCCCGAATCGAGCTCGATCTGCATCGAGCTGTCGGCCTCGGACATCACACGGCCGGCCAAGAATTTGCCGGCATCATCGAACAGGGCGTACATCACCGCCGGATTGTCGCCGAAGGCTGGACCGGGCCGTCAGAGGACCGGGCCATCCAGGCCCAGCGACTGCACCATGTAGGCCAGCGGCAGCTCAAAGTCGCTCAGCGCATGGTCGCCGCCCTCGATCAGCAACCAGGGCGCGCCCTGGTAGCGGGCGGTCATCTCCCGCCAGTCCAGCACCTCGTCACCGGTGGCGATGACGGGGAAGTAGCGCGCCAGCCGGGTCAGCGTCGGCGGGCTCAGGGTCTCCAGCTCGCCGATGAAGGCCTCGCGGAAGTAGAAGCGGTCCTGCGGATCGTGCCAGGCCGTTTGTTCGCCGATGTGGCGGGCCAGGTCCCGCGCCGGGTTGACCGCCGGGTTGAACAGCACGGCGGGACAGCCCAGGCGCTCGGCCAGCACGGTGGCATAGAAGCCCCCCAACGAGCTGCCGACGATGGCCGTGCGCGCGAGCGGCCAGTCGGCCAGCTGGGACAGCGCCAGATCGATGGCCTCGCGGGGCGAGGGCGGCAGCTGCGGGCAGCTGAACACCAGGTCCGGGCGATGGGCCTGCAGCCAAGCCGCCACGCCACGTGCCTTCACCGAGCGGGGCGAGGAGCGGAAGCCGTGCAGGTACAGCAGATGGGAGGGAACCATGGGATGAGTGTAGGGGGGATCTTGAGGTACAAGGTGGGCCTGATGCCGGGGGCGACCTCATCCCGTTCGCCGCGGCTTTCCGGTGCCCGACCGGGGCGCTGCTTTCTCACGCTTTCATTGAATTCATGCGTTCATCTGCTCCCCGCGCCGCCGTGGCGGCTCTGATTCCTTGCCGATCCGTGCCCGTTCTGCTGGCGGTGGCGGCGCTGGGTTGGTCGATGGTGTCGGCCCAGGCCCAGCCGGGGCCCGCCGAGGCGGCGAGTGCCGCCAGTGCGCCGGCCGCCCCGGCCCGGCCCGATCCCACGGCCCCCAAACCTTTCGACGAGGTGGTGAAGGATGCGCAGCATGTGGACGGCTTCTTCCCCGTCTGGCGCAAGGACGAGAAGGTGTGGCTGGAGATCCCGGCCGAGCGCATCGGCCAGCCCTTTTTGCTGACGGCCGCGATCAACCAGTCGCTGGGGGAACG
>JAYSCA010000502.1:0-2679 GCA_041915165.1 Ideonella sp. | reverse complement strand
CTGTCGGACGACGTCGTCATCGCCGGCACGCCCAGCGCCAGCACCACCGCCCAGGAGGCGAACGGCAACGGTGCCAAGCGCGTCACCCGCCTGAACCTGACGCTGGACCTGGGCCAGAAGCTGCGGCTCAAGGGGCACGGCATCGACACCTCGCTGCAGGGCTCGCTCAAGCTGGCCAACCCGCAGCGCAAGCTGGCGCTGCAAGGCACTGTGCGCACCGTGCAGGGCACCTACAAGGCCTATGGGCAGAACCTGCGCATCGCGCGCGGCAACCTGCTGTTCACCGGCCCGCTGGACGACCCCCGGCTGGACATCTACGCGGTGCGCCCCAACCTGGACACCAACGTCGGCGTGCTGATCACCGGCACCGCGCTGAACCCGCGCGTGCGCCTGGCCAGCGACACCGACATGACCGACACCGAGCGCCTGAGCTGGCTGGTCATGGGCCGCGCGCCGGACAACCTGGGCGAGGCCGACACCGCCATGCTGCAGCGCGCCGCCCTGGCCCTGCTGGCCGGCGATGGTGAAAGCCCCACCGACAAGGTGCTGGGCGCCCTGGGCCTGAGCGACTTCGGCATGCGGCGCGACACCAGCACCACCAGCACCGGCACCACGGTGCAGTCCACCATCTTCAGCGTGGGCAAGCAACTGTCCAACCGCTGGTATGTGGGCTATGAACGCAGCATCAACGCCACGGCGGGCAGCTGGCAGCTGATCTACCGCGTGGCCCAGCGCTTCACGCTGCGCGCCCAGTCCGGCGAGGACAACGCCATCGACGCGATCTGGTCCTGGCGCTGGAACTGACCGGTAGCGCGGGGGCGCCCATGTCACAATGACGGGCTGCACCGCGGGGCCGCCGTAGTTCAATGGATAGAACGGGGACCTCCTAAGTCTCAGATGCAGGTTCGATTCCTGCCGGGGGCACCACATTCCCGCCCGACGCCCGCCCTGTGCCGCCTGCCGACCGCGTGTGAGCCTTTGCTTTCACCGCAAGGCCCTTGTAGCCGGCCGTCCCGCCCCCAAATCCCAACAAGTTCTCGGCCAAATCCGGTCATCTCCGGCGCTGGGGATAGGTAGGCGGCTCTATACTGCCGCCCTGCGAGCATAGAAAGCGGGACGTCACAGATGGGTGCCAAGTTGAAGATGGTTGGGCTGCTCACGATGGGAGCAGTGGCCGGTGCGCTGACCACCATCCAGTTCACGGCCGAAGCCCGGAACACCTATGGCCCCCTGCCGCTGGAAGAGATGCAGCAGCTGGCCGCCGTGTTCGGCATGATCAAGACCGACTACGTCGAGCCGGTCGATGAGAAGAAGCTGATCACCGACGCCATCTCCGGCATGGTCTCGGGGCTGGATCCGCACTCGCAGTACTTCGACAAGAAGTCCTACAAGGAATTCCGCGAAGGCACCTCCGGCCGCTTCGTCGGCGTGGGCATCGAGATCGGCATGGAAGACGGCCTGGTCAAGATCGTCTCCCCGATCGAAGGCTCGCCCGCCTACCGCGCCGGTCTGAAATCCGGCGACCTGATCACCAAGATCGACGAGACGGCCGTCAAGGGCCTGACCATGGATGAGGCCATCAAGCGCATGCGCGGTGAGCCCAACACCAAGGTCGTGCTGACCGTGTTCCGCAAGAACGAGAACCGCAGCTTCCCGGTCACGATCACCCGCGAGGAGATCCACGTCCAGAGCGTGAAGGCCAAGACCATCGAGCCGGGCTACGGCTGGATCCGCATCACGCAGTTCCAGGACCGCACGGTCGATGACTTCGCCCGCAAGCTCGACGAGCTGTTCAAGCAGAACCCGCAGATGAAGGGTCTGGTGCTGGACCTGCGCAACGACCCGGGCGGTCTGCTGGAAAGCGCCGTCGCCGTGGCCGCCGCCTTCCTGCCGGCCAACGCCGTGGTGGTGAGCACCAACGGCCAGATCCCTGAATCCAAGGCCACCTTCCGTGCCACGCCGGACGACTACCTGCGCCGCGGCAGCGCCGACCCGCTCAAGAAGCTGCCGGCCGCGGTGAAGTCCGTGCCGCTGGTGGTGCTGGTCAACGAAGGCTCGGCCTCCGCCAGCGAGATCGTCGCCGGTGCGCTGCAGGACCAGAAGCGCGCCACGCTGATGGGCGCCCAAACCTTCGGCAAGGGTTCGGTGCAGACCGTGCGCCCGCTGTCGGCCGAGACCGCCCTGAAGATCACCACCGCGCGCTACTACACCCCCAGTGGCCGCTCCATCCAGGCCAAGGGCATCGTGCCCGAGGTCTGGCTGGACGAAACCGCCGAGGGCAATGTCTTCGCCGCCCTGCGCACCCGTGAGGCCGACCTCGACAAGCACCTGACCAACGGCCCCGAGGCTCAGGCCGATGCCGCCCGCGAGAAGGCCCGTGAGGAAGCCCGCCAGAAGCTCGAAGAGCAGATGGCCAAGGACAAGAATTCGGTCAAGCCGCTGCCCGAGTTCGGCAGCGCCGACGACTTCCAGCTGGCCCAGGCGCTCAACCGCCTGAAGGGCAAGCCCGTGGTCGTCAGCAAGACCATGACCGAGCGCAAGGCCGAGGGCTCCGCGCAGTAAGTCCCACGCCGCCCTCCGCGTGACCGACGACGACCTGCTGCGGTATTCGCGGCACATCCTGCTGGACGACATCGGCATCGAAGGGCAGCAGCGCCTGCTGGATGCCCATGCACTGGT
>JAYSCA010000501.1:0-2682 GCA_041915165.1 Ideonella sp. | reverse complement strand
GGATAGCCCGCCACCGCCGCGGGGGTCGAGAAGCCGGCCAGCGCATGGTCACCGGCGATCGGGTCGGTCAGCCAGGCCAGGCCGCCGGTGGGCGCCACCAGCGCATCCAGGCGGTGGGCGCGGAACACCTTGTCCAGCCCCTCCTCGCGCGCCAGCCGGCCACACAAGGCCAGCGCCGCACGGTAGGCCGGCGTGTCCAGGCCGCCCAGGGCCTGGGCCCGCTCGAACAGCTCCTGGCCAAACCAGGGCATCTCCTGCGCGCGGTGCGCCTGGTTGAAGGCGATCACGTCGGCCAGGTTCTTCACCGGCGCCTGCGGCGCGAAGCTGGCCAGCCAGGCCGCCAGGTCGTGCTTGAGCTCGTAGAGCATCACGTCCAGCTCGGCGTCGTTGTAGGGCGTGGTGGGCGGCAGGTCCACCGGGTCGATCACCTCGGCGCCCTCGGCCTTCAGCACCGCGATCATCCGGTCGATCAGCGCATCGGCCTCGTCGAAGCCGGTGAAATACGACCGCGCCACGCCCAGCCGGGCCCCGCGCAAGGCCTGGGGCCGGAACTGGCCCTCCCCCGCCTGCGGCGCTGGCGCCTGCTCGGTGGCGACATCGGCCGGGTCAGGCCCCGCCAGCACCTTGTAGAGCAGGGCTGCGTCGGCCACGCTGCGGGTCATGGGGCCGGCCGTGTCCTGGGTGTGGGAGATGGGGATGATGCCGTCGCGGCTGATGCGGCCCACCGTGGGCTTCAGGCCCACCAGGCCGCAGATCGAGGCCGGCGAGACGATGGAGCCATCGGTCTCGGTGCCCACGCCCAGGGGCGCCAGCTCGGCAGCGAGGGCGGCGGCCGTGCCCGCGCTGGAGCCGCTGGTGTTGCGGTCCAGCGCATACGGGTTGCGGGTCAGGCCACCGCGGCCGCTCCAGCCGCTGGTGGCGCGGGTCGAGCGGATGTTGGCCCACTCGCTGAGGTTGGTCTTGCCCAGGATGACGGCGCCGGCCGCGCGCAGGCGCTGCACCAGGTGGGCGTCGCGGCTGGCCCGCACGCCATCCAGCGCCAGCGAGCCCGCGCTGGTGCTCATGCGGTCGCCGGTGGCGATGTTGTCCTTGAGCAGCACCGGCAGGCCATGCAACGGGCCGTGCAGCCGGTTGCGGGCCCGCTCGGCATCCAGCGCGCGGGCGATGTCCAGCGCCTCGGGGTTCAGCTCGATGACGCTGTGGAGCTGCGGCCCCTGGCGGTCGATGGCCTCGATGCGCTGCAGGCAGTCCCGCACCAGGTCCTCGCTGCGCAGCCGGCCGGTGGCCAGTTGGGCCGCCAGCGCAGCGGCGGTGGCACCGGCCGGGGGTGACGTGCCCGACGCGCCGGCCTGGACGGTGCCGGCCGCGGCCAGGCCCAGGGAAGAGGCGGAAGACAACAACAGGGTGCGGCGTTGCATGGGGCGCTCCATCAGAGTTTGTGGGTGGACAACAGCAGGCTGGTCTCGGTGTGGGCGATGCCGTCGATCTGGCGGATGCGGCCCAGCACCCGGTCAAAGGCCTCCAGGCTGTCGGCCCGCAGCTCGGCCACGATGTCCCAGCGGCCGTTGGTGGTGTGCAGCGTGGCCACCGCCGGGTCGCCGCGCAAGGCCCGCAGCACCGCCTCGGCCCGGTTGCCCTCCACCGCGATGGTCATCCAGGCGGCGATGCGCTGGCTGTCGGTCTGCGGCTTCAGCCGCACCGTGTAGCCGGTGATGGTGCCAGCCGCCTCCAGCCGGGCCAGGCGGTTCTGCACCGTGCCGCGCGCCACCCCCAGCGTCTTGGCCAGGGCCGCCACCGGCGTGCGGGCGTTGTCGCGCAGCAGGGCGATCAAGGCCCGGTCGATGTCGTCCATGTCCAGCCCCTCCCATTGAACACATCGCCAATTCTGCTCGTCAGTTTGCTCAAGTGCCTTGGGCAATTCGCCAGGATGCTGGCTTCACTCTGGCCGGGCCGGTCCGCAGAATCGACTGACAAGGAGATTCCCATGGTGAACTACATCGGCGTGTCCGACATCCAGACCCTGGTGCGCGAGATCGGCGCCGCCGACTTTCTGGCCCGGCTGGCCGACACCCTTGAGGACGACTACCGGCGCTGGGACCAGTTCGAGAAGTCGGCCCGGGTGGCCAGCCACTCGGCCCAGGGCGTGATCGAGTTGATGCCCGCCAGCGACGGCGCGCTCTACGGCTTCAAGTACGTCAACGGCCACCCGAAGAACACGGCCGCCGGCCTGTTGACGGTGACCGCCTTCGGCGTGCTGGCCGAGGTGTCCACCGGCTACCCGCTGCTGCTGTCGGAGCTGACGGTGACCACCGCACTGCGCACGGCCGCGATGTCGGCGCTGGCGGCCCGCCACCTGGCCCGGCCCGACAGCCGGGTGATGGCCCTGATCGGCAACGGCGCGCAGAGTGAATTCCAGGCCCTGGCCTTCCACCGCCTGACCGGCGTGCGCGTGCTGCGCCTCTTTGACACTGACCCGCGCGCCACCGCCAAGCTGGTGCAGAACCTGCGCGGCCTGCCCGGGCTGGCCGACTTGCAGCTGCAGGTCTGCGCTTCCGCGGCCGAAGCGGTCGAGGGGGCCGACATCGTGACCACGGTGACGGCCGACAAGCGCCGGGCCGTGGTGCTGACGCCGGAGATGATCCGCCCGGGCATGCACCTGAACGCGGTGGGCGGCGACTGCCC
>JAYSCA010000500.1:0-2687 GCA_041915165.1 Ideonella sp. | reverse complement strand
GAGGAGGTGCTGCAGGAGCTGGCGGCCGACTACCCCTTGCCGGCCAAGCTGCTGGAACACCGCGGCCTGGCCAAGCTCAAGAGCACCTACACCGACAAGCTGCCCGGCATGATCAACCCCGTCACCGGGCGGGTGCACACCAACTACGCGCAGGCGGTGGCGGTGACCGGGCGGCTGTCCAGCAACGAGCCCAACCTGCAGAACATCCCGATCCGCACGCCCGAGGGCCGGCGCGTGCGCGAGGCTTTCATTGCCCCGCCCGGCCATGTGATCGCCAGCGCCGACTACTCGCAGATCGAGCTGCGCATCATGGCCCACATCAGCGGCGACCCAGGCCTGAACAAGGCCTTCGCCGAGGGCATGGATGTGCACCGCGCAACCGCCAGCGAGGTCTTCGGCATCCCGCCCGAGGCGGTCACGCCCGAGCAGCGCCGCTATGCCAAGACCATCAACTTCGGCCTGATCTACGGCATGGGCGCCTTCGGCCTGGCGCAGAGCCTGGGCATCGACCAGAAGGCGGCCAAGAACTACATCGACCGCTACTTCGAGCGCTTCGCCGGCGTGAAGCGCTACATGGAGGCCACCAAGGAGCGGGCCCGCGAACGCGGCTATGTGGAAACCGAGTTCGGACGCCGCATCGTGCTGCCGGAGATCAAGGGCGGCAGTGGCCCGCGCCGTGCCGGCGCCGAGCGCCAGGCCATCAACGCGCCGATGCAGGGCACCGCGGCCGACCTGATCAAGCTGGCGATGATCGCCGTGCAGCGGACCTTGGACGACGAGGGCCGCGCCACCCGCATGGTGATGCAGGTGCACGACGAACTGGTCTTCGAAGTGCCCGAGGCCGAGGTGGACTGGCTGCGCGAGGCCGTGCCGCGCCTGATGGCCGGCGTGGCGTCCTTCAGCGTGCCGCTGGTGGCCGAGGTGGGCTTCGGCCCGAGCTGGGAAGCGGCACACTGAGCCCTCCGATCCCGCCCGGCGGTTGACCGGGCGCGACGTTCGATTCCGCGCCGTCCGGCCGGAAATCGAACGCCTGTGTCGGCACCGCTCTGCGCTGCCGGAGCGCAGCATCCCTCGGGGTCTTCACCAGGGGGACTGAACAAAATCAAGCACTTGGCATGGGGCCGCCGGGAGGCGCGCCGCCGTGGCATGGGCACTGCAATGACTTGGACGAGGCCAGACGCATGGTCTCCGGCGACCGGACCACCGGCGCCGCATCCCAACGATGGAGACAAGCTCATGCAAGTGCAGCAATCCAAGGTGCAGGTGATGGGCATCGATGCCGGGGGCACGATGACCGACACCTTCTTCGTCCGAGAGGACGGCCGCTTCGTGGTCGGCAAGGCCCAGAGCAACCCGGCCGACGAATCGCTGGCCATCTTCAACTCCTCGCGCGATGCGCTGGCCCACTGGCAGCGCGACGTGGACGAGGTCTACCCCGAGCTGGTGACCTGCGTCTACTCCGGCACCGCCATGCTCAACCGGGTGGTGCAGCGCAAGGGGCTGGACGTGGGCCTGATGGTCAACAAGGGCTTCGAGCATGTGCACTCGATGGGCCGGGCCATCCAGAGCTACCTGGGCTATGCGTTGGAGGAGCGCATCCACCTGAACACCCACCGCTACGACGAGCCGCTGGTGCCGCTCAAGCGCACCCGCGGCGTGACCGAGCGCACCGATGTGCAGGGTCAGGTGGTGATCCCGCTGCGCGAGCCCGAGGTGCGCCAGGCCACCCGCGAGCTGGTGGCCGCCGGCGCCAAGGCCATCGTGATCTGCCTGCTGCAATCGCACAAGAACGGCACCAGCGAACGCCGGGCGCGCGACGTCTGCCGCGAGGAACTGCAGGCCATCGGCGCGGACATCCCGGTGTTCGCCTCGGTGGACTACTACCCGCAGCGCAAGGAAAGCCACCGGATGAACACCACCATCCTGGAGGCCTACGCGGCCGAGCCTTCGCGCCAGACGCTCAAGAAGGTCAGCGACCGCTTCAAGAAGCACGGCGCCAAGTTCGACCTGCGGGTGATGGCCACCCACGGCGGCACCATCAGCTGGAAGGCCAAGGAGCTGGCGCGCACCATCGTCTCCGGCCCCATCGGCGGGGTGATCGGCTCCAAGCTGCTGGGCGAGGCCCTGGGCGACGAGAACATCGCCTGCTCCGACATCGGCGGCACCAGCTTCGACATGGCGCTGATCACCAAGGGCAGCTTCGCGATCGCTTCCGACCCGGACATGGCCCGCCTGGTGCTTTCGCTGCCGCTGGTGACCATGGACTCGGTGGGCGCGGGCGCCGGCAGCTTCGTGCGGCTGGACCCGTACAGCGGTGCCATCAAGCTGGGGCCGGACAGCGCGGGCTACCGCGTGGGCACCTGCTGGCCCGAAAGCGGGCTGGACACGGTGTCGGTTTCCGACTGCCACGTGGTGCTGGGCTACCTGAACCCCGACAACTTCCTGGGCGGCGCCATCCAGCTGGACGTGGAGCGCGCCCGCCAGCACATCCAGGCGCAGATCGCCGACCCGCTGGGCCTGTCGGTGGAGGACGCCGCGGCTGGCGTGATCGAGCTGCTGGACCTGCAGCTGCGCGAGTACCTGCGCTCCAACGTCAGCGCCAAGGGCTACAGCCCGACCGACTTCGTCTGCTTCAGCTACGGCGGCGCCGGCCCGGTGCACACCTACGGCTACACCGAAGGCCTGGG
>JAYSCA010000499.1:0-2692 GCA_041915165.1 Ideonella sp. | reverse complement strand
CTGGCCACGGCGGACGCGACCCAGATCGTCGCCAGCTACGGGCTGGAGACCGGCATCCGCCGGCTGGGCTTTGGCAGCAGCGCCAGTGGGCAGATCTCGGGCGTGCCGATGATCAGCAACGCACCCCGGGTCTGGTTCAACCCGAACCAGAACGATGGTTGGTTCATGTCGATCTCCGAGCTGCTGAACGTGATCACCGTGTTCGCCATCCTGCTGCCTGCGGCGGCCATGGTGCGCGAGAAGGAGCGCGGCACCATCGAGCAGCTGATCGTCTCGCCGCTCACGCCGTTCCAGGTGATGGCGCCCAAGGTGTTGGCGATGACCGGGGTGATCCTGACCGCCACCGCGCTGTCGCTGGGCCTGGTGCTGGTGGGACTGTTCGGCGTGCCGATCCGCGGTAGCCTGCTGCTGTTCTTCGCGGCCACCACGCTGTATGTGGTGGCGCTGTCGGGCCTGGGCCTGTACATCGCCACGCTCACCCGCAACATGGCCCAGGCCAGCATGCTGTCCATTCTGGTGCTGGCGCCGATGATTTTCCTCTCCGGCGCGTGGACGCCGCCGGAGGCCATGCCCACCGTGGCGCGCTGGCTGATGTTCATCTCGCCGCTGTACTACTACATCGACGTGGCCTATGGCGTCATCCTGAAAGGCGCCGGGCTCGACGTGCTGGGCCCCAGCTTCGCCGGCATCGTCGTGATCGGCAGCGTGGTGGTGGGCTTGGGCCTGTGGCGCTTCCGCCGGCAGTTCGACTGAGGCGGCTCTCGCGGCGAAGAGTTCTTTTTGTTGCTGTTGGTGACAGACATGACAGCCCGTGTGCAAACTCCCCCGGATGGGTGACGAAGTGCCCGAACCCTCTTCCTAGAATCCGCGCGACCCGGTGCGTGCAGGGGTGACGAGTGTGGACATGGCGCGCGCTGCGAGGTCCACACAACAGCCGGCCAGGGAGGGCGGCACACCATGATCAGCAGCCTGACGAGCGCCTTGGCGAGCACCTTGGGGCTCTTCGACGATGAGCAGCGCCTGTACCGGCTCGATTCGCCCTGCGCCGAGCTGGCGGGCCTGCATGTGCAGGCCTGGGCCCTGCGCGAAGCGCTCAGCCGCCCCTGGGAGCTGCAGCTGCTGGCCGTCAGCGAGACCCAGGGCCTGGCGCTTCGCGCCCTGCTGGGCCAACCCCTCACCCTGGTCACCCGCCTGGCCGACGGCAGCGAGCAGCGCCGCACCGGCCAGGTGCTGCAGGCCGCGGCCGAGGACAGCGACGGCGGCCTGTCGCGCTACCAGTTCACCGTCCAGCCCTGGCTGGGCTTTCTGGACCAGACCCTGCGCAGCCAGGTCTGGCAGGACACCCTGCTGACCGAGCTCATCGACAGTGTGCTCGGCCGCTATGCCGCCTGGGCCAGCTGGCGCTGGGCGCCCTGCGTGAGCGAGCACCTGGGCGCCTCGGCCCAGGCCGGCGTGCGGCCCTACACCGTGCAGTACCGCGAGACCGATCTGGCCTTTGTGCAGCGCCTCTTGGCGCGCGAAGGCCTGGCCTACCGCTTCGAAGAGGCCGAGGACGGCCAACCCGGCCCCACCGTCGTCTTCTTCGCCGACAGCACGTCCAGCCAGAGCTGCCCGGAGGACGCGGGCTCGGCCGCCTGGGGCGGCGTGCGCTTTCACCGCGACGGCGTGCAGGAAGGCCAGGACACGATCCAGGCTTTTGGCGGCCAACGCCAGCAGGCCGTGGCCGTGCTCAGCGCCACCCGTTACGACCCCGAGCAGGCCCGGCTGGTGGCCGCCGAAGTGGCCACCGCCGGCAGCGTGGGCGGCCAGAACGCGCCCTGGCTGGAAACCTACGAGAGCCTGGGCGAGAGCGGCCACGGCGCCTTGCTGGCCGACAGCGGCCAGCTCCAGCGCAGCCTCACCCTGGCCCAGCAGGCCATCGAAGCCCGCCACAAGGCCTGGCTGGGCCGCTCGGTGGTGCGCAGCTTCAGCGCGGGCCAGCGCTTTGCGCTGACCGATTCCCCGCTGGACGCCCTGGACGACCTGCGCCCCGAGGAGGACAAGCAGTTCCTGCTGACCGACGTCACCCACGCCGGCCTCAACAACCTGCCCAAGGACCTGGCCGAGACCCTGGCGCGCCAGTTCCAGCCCTGGGGCGGACGGCGCCGCCACGACCCGCTGGCCGATTTCTGGCCCGAGTGGCTGGAGCCCTCGCTGATCCGCCAGGCCCAGGCCCGCGGCTACGCCAACGCCTTTGCCGCCATCCGCGCCCACATCCCCTGGCGGCCGCTGTGGGTGGATGAGCACGACCAGTGCCTGTACCCGCGCGCCGTGGCGCCGGGCCCGCTGCTGGCCACCGTGGTGGGGCCCGACGGCAGCACCACTCCGCAGGGCGACCAGGAGGTGCACACCGACCGCCTGGGCCGGGTGCGCATCCGCTACGAGTTCCAGGGCCAGGAAGACAACGCACCCGGCACCGCCCTGGCCAGCCCCTGGGTGCGCGTGCTCCAACCCCTGGCCGGCGAAGGGCAAGGGATGCAATGGACCCCGCGCATCGGCCACGAGGTGCTGGTGGGCCATGTGGACGACGACCTGGAGCAGCCCATCATCCTGTGCGGCCTGTACCACGGCCGGGGCGAGGGCGGCGTGCCCGCCACGCCGGGTGGGCAGGGCGCCGAGTCAGACACGAGCAGCTTTGCCAACAGCAGCGACG
>JAYSCA010000498.1:0-2695 GCA_041915165.1 Ideonella sp. | reverse complement strand
AAGATCGCCGACAAGCTGATCGCGAACGCGCAAGAGCTGCTCAACGGCAGCAGTTCCTGAGCGCACCGGCCCGCGCGGGCCCGCCACACCCTCACTTCCCTGTCTGCCCGCACCGAGGCCGGTTCGCCACCGGCTTCCCGATCACCATGATGAGCACCCCACTCGAATCCCAGGCCGTGCAAGCCGTCACCGATCTGGAGACGACCGTGGCCGAGGTCGAACACCACCTCGCCACGCTGGGCACCGCCTTGAAGCTGCAGGACGCCAGCGCGGTCGAACTGGCCGCGGCCGATCTGCAGCACGCCCTGGCCCAGGCGGTCGATCGTTTCAACCAGGCTGCCCGCACCCAGGCCGGCATCCCGCCGCTGCTGCGTCGCCGCCTGGCCCGCACCAGCAGCCAGGTGGCCGCCCAGCGCGACGCCGTGGCCCGTGCCAACCATGCCCTGGACCGTGTGCTCGACGTGCTGATCCCCAGCGCCGAGCCGGCGGCCGTCTACGGCACCCAAGGTCCCCGGCGCGGCGGCAACGGTCTGGCCCAGGCCTGACCCCTCCCCCCGCTGAGCCTTCCACGGCCCGCCTCTGGCGGGCCGTTCTGCTTTCTGGCCGCCTGAAAACGACCAACCCGGCACGGGGCCGGGTTGGACGGGAAAGCCAAGCGCCCAGCGGGCGCGGCGCTCACCACTCGCGCAGCTTGACGCGCAGGCGGGCGATGGCCTGGCTGTGCAGCTGGCAGACGCGCGATTCGGTCACGCCCAGCACGGCCGCGATCTCCTTGAGGTTCATGTCGTGCTCGTAGTACATGCTCATCACGTACTGCTCGCGCTCGGGCAGCTTCTTGATCGCCTCGACCAAGGCCATGCGCATGCGCTGGTCCTGCAGCAGGGCCAGGGGGTTGACCTCGTCGTCCGAGACATGGCGGTCCAGGTACTCGTCACCGCTCTCGTCGCCGGACATGTCCTCCAGGTAGACCAGCTGGGTGCCGCGCACCTTGGTCAGCATGTCCTGGTAGTCCTCCAGCGCCAAGCCCATCTCCTCGGCGATCTCGCGTTCCTGCGGGGCGCGGCCCAGCTTCTGCTCCAGCCGGTGCACCGCCGCCTCGATGTCGCGCTGCTGCTTGCGGTTGCCGCGGCTCATCCAGTCGTTGCCGCGCAGCTCGTCGAGCATGGCACCGCGGATGCGCTGGGTGGCGAAGGTCTCGAACTGCACCCCCTGCCCCACGTCAAAGCGGCCCAGCGCGTCGTTCAGGCCGATCATGCCGACCTGGATCAGATCATCGAGTTCGACATTGGCCGGCAGCTTGGCGATCATCTGGTGGGCCAGGCGGCGCACCAGCGGGCTGTACTGCTTGAGCAAGGTGCCGGAATCAAGGCGACCGGTGGCGGTGTACATGGTGATGGTCTCCCGTCATTCAATCCAGAGCCATGGCGTGTCCGAGCTGGGCACGCAGCGGAGGCAGACTCAGCGTGGCCTGGCCTTCCAGCGCGGTGAGCTGGTTGGCCGCCAGGCGGCCCAGCTCGGCACTGACCGGCGCGGTGATCGGCTGGTCGCGGTCCACCGGAGCCCAACTGCGCAACACGGCGGAGAGAAAGTTGTCGGCGCAGCTGGCCAGACGCTCGGCCACGCGGGCGGCGCGGCGCGGGCGGGAGGCCATGCCCACCATCAAATCGAAGGCCATCAGCCCGCAGCGCTGCGACAGCAGCTTCATCGCGGCATAGGCCTCGGTCAGGCTTTCGGAACCCAGGTCGCACATCAGCACCGGCGCCACCTCGCGCCGGCCCAGCAGGCGGCACAGGTCGCGCGCCTCGGCGTGCACGATGACGACGTCGGCCTGCGGCACGCACTCGGCCACGGCGTTCAGCCAGGCCTCGCTGCTGCCACGGGTGTTCACGTGGCGGCGCGGCAGACCGCGGGCGGCCAAGTAGTGCACCCCGGTGCCCAGGCGTTCGATGCAGGCCGGCAGGTCGATGTCCACCAGCTCATGCGGTTCGGGGGAGCTGTCGGCAGCGTCGATCACGAAGACCTGCGCGCCCAGTGTGCTGAAACCCAGGCTCAGGCGCTCCAGCAGCACGCCGGAGCAGTCGATCTGGCGGTTGGCCGGCACCGGCACGATCTGCTGGCGCGGCGCCGCGAAAAGCCGGCGCAGTCCCGCCGCCTGGTCACGGTCCTTGAACGAGGTGGACAACGCAGTCATGGAAGACTCCAACCGGTTCATTCGTCAGAAATTCAGTCCTTGCAAGCCCGCCGTCGGACGGTGCAGGCCGGAGAGCACCAGCTGCACGTCACTGGTGTCGACCCGGTAGGCGGCGCTGCCGCCGCCGCGCATCGCACGGTGCATCAGCGCATTGGCCGACAGACGGTGCCAGTCTTCGGGCACGCGCTGGCCGTTGGCCACACCGACCACCTTCAGGCGGTGACGGATCAGCGCGTCCAGCGCCGGGGCCAGCTTCACGGCCTCGTCGATCTTGGAGAGGATCACGCCCTTGCACTGCGAGGCGCGCCAGGCGGTCATCACATCGTCCAGGGTCTCGCCCTGGGCGGCGGCGTTGACCACCAGCAGGCGCTGGATCGAGCGGTGCGAGAGCATGTCCAGCAGCTCGCGGCAGCGGCTGTCGCGCTGGGCCATGCCGGCGGTGTCGATCAGCACCATCTTCTTGCCCGACAGCAGCTCCAGCAGGTCTTCCAGCGAGGCGCGGTC
>JAYSCA010000497.1:2400-2708 GCA_041915165.1 Ideonella sp. | reverse complement strand
GCGCTGGCCCGCGACCTGACGTCCTTCAGTGCCCGGCTGCGCTGGCACTGCCACTTCATGCAGAAGCTGGAGGACGAGCCGGCGGTGGAGTGGCGCAACTTCTCCCGCGCCCACGACGGCCTGCGGCCCGGCGACGCTGGCTGCGAGGCGCCCTGGCGTCAGGACCTGTTCGAGGCCTGGTGCGAGGGCCGCACTGGCTACCCGATGGTGGATGCCTGCATGCGCCAGCTGCGCGCCACCGGCTGGCTGAACTTCCGCATGCGGGCGATGCTGGTGAGCTTCGCGGCCTACCACCTGTGGCTGCACTG
>JAYSCA010000497.1:0-2390 GCA_041915165.1 Ideonella sp. | reverse complement strand
TTTCGAGCCGGGCATCCACTGGAGCCAGATGCAGATGCAGTCGGGCACCACCGGCATCAACACGCTGCGCATCTACTCGCCGGCCAAGCAGGCCGCCGAGCACGATCCCGAGGGCCGCTACCGGCGACGCTGGCTGCCCGAGTGGGGCACGCCCGCCTACCCTGCGCCCGTGGTGGACGAGGTCGCGGCGCTGGCCCAGGCCAAGACCGTGCTCTACGGCCTGCGCCGCCAGGCAGAGGTGCGGGCCGAGGCCCAGGCCATTCAGCACCGTCACGGCTCGCGGCGCTCAGGCCTGCCTGCTTCGGGCCGCCGCGCGTCGCGCCGCCGCGCCACGCCGCCGGCGGGCCAGCAGTCGCTGTTCTGACGGCTCAGGGGGTGAGCAGCTCGGTCAGCAGCTGCACATGGATGCGGCAGGCCTCGTCCGCATCCACCCATTCCTCTGGCCCCGCCGAGATGTGCTGGACCATCCAATGGACCAGGGGGCTGAGCACCAGCCCGGGCACGGTCGTGAGCACGGTGGGGCGCAGCAGACCCTGCGCCACGCCGCGCTGCAGCACCTGGGTCAGCAGGGCATTGAGCGTGGCATGGACGTGGCGCCGCCAGTCCTGCACCTGGGGCGGCAGACGGTGCCCCTCGGTCAACAGGATGCGGGTCAGGGCCATCAGGGAAGGTTCCTGCACCGCGTCGTACATCGGCCGCAGCAGGCGCTGGGCCAGTTCGCGGGCCGTGTCCGCGCCCGCCAGCACCGCGTCCACGTCCAGCGTGGGCAGCTGCATGGAGCGCTGGAGCAGGGCGTGGAAGATCGCCTCCTTGCTGTCGAAATGGGCGTACAATCCGCCCTTGGACAGGCCGGCCCGCTGGGCGATCTCGTCGATGCGGGTGTCGGCGTAGCCCTGGGCGGAGAAGGCCGCCAGCGCCGCATCGAGGATCAGCGGGATGCGGGTCTCTGGCGGGAGACGCAGCCGGGGGCGGGATGCGCGCGCTGGCGAGGCGAGAGGAGGAGCGTGGACTGTCATGACTCGGAACACAGGACTCTGCCACAGTTGGGCACCGGCCCATTGCACGGCAAGTGGCGCAGGATCTGCGCTAGGATAACTACCGACCGGTCGGTATGTAACGGCATCCCTTTGGCAGGCAAGAGTTCCATCGCATGACTTTCGCACTTCGTTCCTGGAGGGGCCGCGGCCGCTGGTCGGGGGGGCTGGCCTTGCTGGCGTTGGCCGGCTGCCAGCTGGCGCCGGTCACGCCGCCTTCGGCGTCACTGCCGGACCACTATCCCGCCGACGCGGCCGACCCGGCGGTTCAGCCGGCCGGGCCACGGGCGGCGGTGCTGGGCTGGACGCAGTACTTTCAGGATGAAACCCTGCGCGGCCTGATCCGCCAGGCCCTGGCCAACAACCATGACCTGCGCCTGGCCGTGCTGAAGGTGGCCGAGGCCCGGGCCGGCTATGACATCCAGCGCGCCGACCAGTGGCCCACGCTGGCGGGCACCGCCCAGGCGGCGCGCGGCCGCACGCCGGCCGACCTCAGCCCGATCGGCCGGGCCGTCACCGGCAACCAGTTCTCCGTCGGTCTGGCGGCCAGCAGCTGGGAGCTGGACTTCTGGGGCCGGGTGCGCAACCTCAGCGATGCCGCCCTGGAAAACTACCTCAGCACCGAGGAGGCCCGCCGGGCCGCCACGCTGGGCCTGATCGCCCAGGTGGCCAACAGCTACCTGGCCCTGGGTGAGCTGGACGAGCGGCTGGACCTGGCCCGCCGCACGGCCAGCAGCCGGGCCGAGTCGCTGCGCATCTTCCGCCGCCGCACCGAGGTGGGCGCCACCTCGCGGCTGGAGCTGACCCAGGTGGAGCTGCTGTCGCAGCAGGCCGAGGTGCTGGTGGCCCAGCTGGTGCAGGCCCGGGCCCAGCAGGCCCATGCGCTGGCCTTGCTGGTGGGCGCCAGCGGCAGCGTGCCGACCACCGCCGGGCGGCTGGACGACGGGGCGGTGATGGCCGGCCTGGCGCCGGGTCTGCCCTCGGACCTGCTGCTGGCCCGCCCGGACATCCTGGCCGCCGAACATGGCCTGCGGGCGGCCAATGCCAACATCGGCGCCGCCCGCGCCGCCTACTTCCCGCGCATTGCGCTGACCGGGTCCTACGCCACGGCCAGCAGCCAGCTCGACGGGCTGTTCAAGTCCGGCAGTGGCGACTGGTCTTTCGGCCCCGGGCTGAGCCTGCCGCTGTTCGACGGCGGCCGACGGGACAGCGCACTGGCCCTGGCCGAGGTGCGGCAGCAGCAGGCGCTGGTGGCCTATGACCAGGCGGTGCAGGGCGCCTTCCGCGACGTGGCGGACGCCCTGGCGGCCCAGCGTGGCCTGAGCGACCAAGCGCAGACGCTGACCCGCATGCTGG
>JAYSCA010000496.1:0-2716 GCA_041915165.1 Ideonella sp. | reverse complement strand
TCCTTGCCGATCAGGGCCCGCGCGATGGGCGAGCTGATCGAGATCAGGCCGTGCTTGAGGTCGGCCTCGTCGTCACCGACGATCTGGTAGGTCACCGGGGCGCCGCTGTCCTCGTCTTCGAGGTCCACCGTCGAACCGAACACGACCCGGCCGCCGGCGTCCAGCGACGACGGGTCGATCACCTGGGCGGCGGCCAGCTTGCCCTCGATCTCGAGGATGCGGCCTTCGATGAAGCCTTGCTTGTCCTTCGCAGCCTCGTACTCGGCGTTTTCGGACAGATCGCCTTGCGCGCGCGCTTCAGCGATCGCCTGGATCACGGCCTGACGCTCCACGGTCTTGAGCCGCTGCAGCTCTTCCTTGAGCTTTTCCGCACCACGCTTGGTCAGGGGAATGGTAGCCATCCTGGCACTCCTTGGCAGACAAAACGAATCCGCCGCGGCGCGGGCCGGGAAGGCAACGCGCGAGCGGCGGATACGATGGATGAATTCTAGAACACAACCCGCCCGCGAACGGGCGGGTTTGCCTGAAGGGATCAGGCCAGCGAGGCGTGCAGCTCCTGCAGCGCCAGCACCTGCAGATCGCTGCCGTGCTTGATCGCCTCGGTGGCGGCCTCGCAGCCGGCCATCGTGGTGTAGTAAGTCACCCGGTTGGCCAGCGCCGCAGTGCGGATGTAGCGGGAATCCGCGATCGCCGTGCGGGTTTCGTCCACGGTGGTGAACACCAGCTGGATCTCACCGGCCTTGATCATGTCGGCGATGTGCGGCCGACCGTCCTTAACCTTGTTGACCACCTTGACCGGGATGCCCGCCGCCGCGATGGCTGCGGCCGTGCCCTTGGTGGCCACCACGTTGAAGCCCAGGTTGACCAGTTCGCTGGCGATCTTGACCGCGCGATCCTTTTCCTTGTTCTTCACCGAGATCACCACCGTGCCCTTGCTGGGCAGGCGGCTGCCCGCGCCCAGCTGGCTCTTGAGCATCGCCTCGCCGAAGCTGCGGGCCACGCCCATCACCTCGCCGGTCGAACGCATTTCCGGACCCAGGATCGGGTCCACGCCGGGGAACTTGTTGAACGGGAAGACGGCTTCCTTGACGCTGAAGTAGGCCGGCACCACCTCACGCGGCGGCTGACCGTGCAGGCCCTTCTGGTCCGGCAGCTTCTGGCCGGCCATGCAGCGCGCGGCGATCTTGGCCAGTTGCTGGCCCGTGGCCTTGGAGACGAAGGGCACCGTGCGCGAGGCGCGCGGGTTCACTTCCAGCACGTAGACGATGGCTTCGTCGCCCTCGCCCTGGATCGCGAACTGCACGTTCATCAGGCCGATGACCTTCAGCGCCTTGGCCATCGCCGCGGTCTGGCGGCGCAGCTCGTCCTGCAGGGCTGCTGGCAGCGAGTACGGCGGCAGCGAGCAGGCCGAGTCGCCCGAGTGGACACCCGCCTGTTCGATGTGCTCCATGATGCCGCCGATCATCACCGACTCACCGTCGGAGATGCAGTCCACGTCGACCTCGATCGCGTCGTCCAGGAAGCGGTCCAGCAGCACCGGCGACTTCTCGGACACCCGCACGGCCTCGCGCATGTAGCGCTCCAGGTCCTTGTCGCCGTGCACGATTTCCATCGCGCGGCCACCCAGCACATAAGAGGGGCGCACCACCAGCGGATAGCCGATTTCCTTGGCCAGCACCAGCGCCGCCTCTTCGGTGCGCGCGGTGCGGTTGGGTGGCTGCTTCAGGCCCAGGTTCTGCAGCAGGTGCTGGAAGCGCTCGCGGTCTTCGGCGATGTCGATGCTGTCCGGCGAGGTGCCGATGATGGGCACGCCGGCGCGCTCCAGGTCCAGCGCCAGCTTCAGCGGGGTCTGGCCGCCGTACTGGACGATCACGCCGGTGGGCTGCTCCTTGTCGACGATCTCCAGCACGTCCTCCAGCGTCACCGGCTCGAAGTACAGGCGGTCGGAAGTGTCGTAGTCGGTCGAGACGGTTTCCGGGTTGCAGTTGACCATGATGGTCTCGTACCCGTCCTCGCGCATGGCCAGCGCCGCGTGCACGCAGCAGTAGTCGAACTCGATGCCCTGGCCGATCCGGTTCGGGCCGCCGCCCAGCACCATGATCTTCTTCTTGCTGGACGGAGCGGCCTCGCACTCCTCGTCATAGGTGGAGTACATGTAGGCCGTCTGCGTGGCGAATTCGCCCGCGCAGGTGTCCACCCGCTTGTAGACCGGGCGCACACCCAGCGCATGGCGCTTGGCCCGCACCGCGTACTGGTCGGTCGACAGCAGCTTGGCCAGGCGCTTGTCGGAGAAGCCCTTCTGCTTCAGGAAGAACATCTCGTCGCGGCTCAGGCTGTCCAGCACACGGCCGTCCAGGGCCTGCTCGGTCTGGATGATCTGCTCAAGCTGGGCCAGGAACCAGGGGTCGATGGCCGTTTCCTCGTGGATCTCGTCGAGCGTCATGCCCAGGCGGAAGGCATCGGCCACGAACAGGATGCGCTCCGGCCCCGGCTCGCCAATCTCTTCGATGATTTCCTCGCGGTCGGTCGAACGCTCGGACAGGCCGTCGATGCCGGTTTCCAGGCCACGCAAGGCCTTCTGGAACGACTCCTGGAAGGTCCGGCCGATCGCCATCACCTCGCCCACCGACTTCATCTGGGTGGTCAGGTGCGGATCGGCGGCCGGGAACTTCTCGAACGCGAAGCGCGGGATCTTGGTGACGACATAGTCGATCGA
>JAYSCA010000495.1:0-2722 GCA_041915165.1 Ideonella sp. | reverse complement strand
CGATCTGCCCGCCGAGCTGGCCCTGATGGTCAGCCGCCTGATCGCCGGCCACTGCGGCCTGCTGTGACCCGCCCGGCCATGCCCTCCTCCTTCGACACCCCGCACCAGCTGCTGCGCCCGGTCGAGCTGCTGTCCCGCGACGTGCGCCCGGACGCGGCCGCCAAGCTGAGCGGCCAGCCCGGCTTTCTGACCGACCGCATCGCGCCCGGCCAGCTGCGCGGGCTGATCCTGAGCAGCCCGCACCCGCATGCGCGCATCCGGCACATCGACACCACGGCCGCCCGCGCCCTGCCCGGCGTGGTGGCGGTGCTGACCCATGCCGACATCCCCGGCGTGGCCGACTACGGCCTGCGCAAGGTCGACCGGCCGGTGCTGTGCCGCGACAAGGTGCGCTACGTGGGCGACCCGGTGGCCGCCATCGCCGCGGTGGACCTACCCACCGCCTACGCCGCGCGGGACCTGATCCGTGTGGACTACGAGGCACTGCCGCTGGTCGACGACCCCGCCGCCGCGCTGGCCCCGGAGCTGCCACCCGCCGCCTGGGTGCATGCCGACGGCAACCTGCTGCATGCGGTGCAACACAGCCACGGCGACCCGGCCGCCGCCGAGGCTGCCACCGTGCACTGGGTGGAGGACACCTACACCACGCCGCGCCAGATGCACGCCTTCCTGGAGACCGAGGGCGGCGTGGCCGAGCCCGACGGCCAGGGCGGTCTGCGCCTGTTCTTCGGCGGCCACAACCCGACGCGCGAGGCCCAGGTCGTCGCCGACCTGCTGGGCCTGCCGCGTGACCGGGTCCAGTCCACCGCCACGCCGGTGGGCGGCTCCTACGGCGGCAAGGACGAGCTGACCGTGCAACCCATCGCCGCGCTGCTGGCCTGGGCCACGCAGCAGCCGGTGCGACTGCACCTGAGCCGGCCGCAGTCGACCGACTTCGGCGTCAAGCGCCACCCGATGCGCATCCGCATGCGCACCGGTTGTGACGCGGCCGGCCGGCTGACGCTGCACCAGGTGGACATCCTGGCCGACACCGGCGCCTACGCCACCCACGGCCCCGAGGTGCTGGACGCCGCGGTGGAACACGCCCCCGGCCCCTACCGCCACCGGGCGGTGCAGATCAACGCCCGCCTGGCCTACACCAACAACGGCGTGGCCGGCGCCTTCCGCGGCTTTGGCGCGGTGCAGGTGCAGTACGCACTGGAGCAGCAGATGGACCGCCTGGCCGCCCGGGCGGGCCTGGCGCCGGACGCCTTCCGCGCCCTGAACCTGGCCGCGCCCACCGACCCGGGCCCGCTGGGCCAGCAGGTCCTGCCCTTCGACGGCCCGCAGCGCGCGCTGGACGTGGCGCGCCAGCAGCCGCTCTGGCGCGAGCACCCGCGCCACTGGCGCAGCGCCGACGGCCGCTACCTGCATGGCGTGGGCCTGGCCCTGGTGCACCGCAGCGACGGCTTCGGCAAAAACGGCCCCAGCGCCAGCCGCATGACGCTGGCCCTGGCGGAAGACGGCGCCATCGAGCTGCGCACCAGCTTCACCGAACTGGGTCAGAACCTGGTCGGCGTGATCCGCGCCAGCTGTGTCACCCACCTGGGCTGCGGCCCGGACGATGTGTGCCCGGTGCTGGGCGACACCCGCCGCGCGCCCGATTCCGGCCCGGTCGCGGCCTCGCGCGCGACCACGCTGGTCTGGCGCACGGTGACCCAGGCGCGCCCGGCCTGGCTGACGGCCCTGTTGGGCGCTGCCGCCGCGCAGCTGCAGGTCGCAGCGGACACGCTGCACCTGGGCCCGGGTGGCGTGCACGATGCGCACGGCCTGCGCCTGGGCTACGCCGCCTTGGCCGCGGCCATGGGCGCCGATCGCCCGACGCTGTGCATCGAACTGCCCCCCGAGGACCCGGTGGACAACGCGCCGGACGTGCATTTCGTGTTCGGCGCCTGTGCCGCGCTGGCCCAGGTGGTGGTGGACAGCTGGAGCGGCCTGGTGCGGGTGGAGAAGCTGGTGATGTGCACCGCGCTCGGCCCGGTGGTGACCCCGCAGGGCTACCTGGGGCAGATGGAGGGCGGCGCCGTGATGGGCCTGGCCATGGCCACGCAGGAGGACCTGCGCTGCGAAGGCGGCCACTACACCGCCCGCAACCTGGACGCCTACCTGGTGCCCACGCTGGCCGACGCGCCCGAGATGGACCTGATCGCGATCCAGAACCTGCCCGAGGGCGACCCGATCGGCCCGCGCGGCGCGGGCGAGATCAGTGTCAACTTCGCCACGCCGGCGGTGGCCAATGCGCTGGCGGCCGCCCTGCAACAACCAATCACCCGGCTGCCGCTGCTGCCGGCGCAGGTCATCGCCCTCCTGGAACAGACCGCATGAACGCCGCCCCCACGCCCGAAGGCCAGATCACCGTCCGCCTGCAGCTCAACGGCCACCCGGTGCAGGTGGACTGCCGGCCCGACACGCGGCTGCTGACGCTGTTGCGCGAGCACTGGGGCCTGACCGGCGCCAAGCCGGGCTGCGAGGTGGGGCGCTGCGGCGCCTGCATGGTGTGGCTGGACGATGCGCCGGCCAATGCCTGCCTGCTGATGGCCTACCAACTGGAAGGGCGCGCGGTGCGCACCATCGAATCGGTGGCGGCCGACCCGGCCAGCCTGCCGGTGCGGCAGGCGCTGGCCGAGTGCGGCGGCGTGCAGTGCGGCTACTGCAGCGCCGGCATGGTGATGACCATGAGCCA
>JAYSCA010000494.1:0-2722 GCA_041915165.1 Ideonella sp. | reverse complement strand
CATCTACCACGGCAGCGACCGCCAGGCACCGCGCCTGCTGACCGGCAGCCACTACGACACCGTGCGCAACGGCGGCAAGTACGACGGCCGGCTGGGCGTGCTGGTCACGCTGGCCGCGGTGGGTGAACTGCACCGCCAGGGCCGCCGCCTGCCCTTCGGCATCGAGCTGGTGGCCTTCGCCGAGGAGGAAGGCCAGCGCTACAAGGCCACCTTCCTGGGCTCGGGCGCGCTGGTCGGCCAGTTCGACCCCGCCTGGCTGGAACAGACCGATGGCGACGGCGTCTCGATGCGCCAGGCCATGCTGGACGCGGACCTGCCCGCCACGCTGGACGCCATCCGCGGCCTGCAGCGCAGCGCGGCCGACTACCTCGGCTATGTCGAGGTGCACATCGAACAAGGCCCGGTGCTGGACGACCTGGACCTGCCGCTGGGCGTGGTCACCTCGATCAATGGCAGCGCGCGCTACCGTGGCCACTACGCCGGGGTGGCCAGCCACGCCGGCACCACGCCGATGAACCGGCGCCGCGACGCCGCCACCGCCACCGCCGAACTGGCCTTGTTCGCCGAGGCCCGCGCCTCCGCCGACGAAGGTTCGGTGGCCACCGTCGGGATGCTGGAGGTGCCGCAGGGCTCGATCAATGTCGTGCCGGGCCTGTGCCACTTCAGCCTGGACCTGCGCGCGCCCAACAACGCCCAGCGCGACGCGATGGTGCTGGACGTGCAGCGCCAGGCCCAGCGCATCGCCGAACGGCGCCGCGTGACCCTGCACCTTGAAGAGGTGATGGTCGCCTCGGCCGCCCCCTCCGACCCGGCCTGGCAGGCCCGCTGGGAAGCCGCGGTGCAGGCCCTGGGCCTGCCCATCTTCCATCTGCCCAGCGGCGCCGGCCATGACGCGATGAAGCTGCACGAGCTGCTGCCCCAGGCCATGCTGTTCGTGCGCGGCGGCAACGCCGGCATCAGCCACAACCCGCTGGAAACCGTCACCAACGACGACTGCGAACTCGCGGTGCAGGCCCTGCTGCAGCTGCTCGACGCCCTCGCCCAGGAACCCCGATGAGCCATCCCACCGAACGCCCTCTCACCGACCCGATCTACGCCGCGCTCGACGCCTGGATCGACCAGCACTTCGACGAGGAAGTGCGCTATCTGCAGGCCCTGGTGCAGGTGCCCACCGACACCCCGCCGGGCAACAATGCCCCGCATGCCGAGCGCACCGCCGAGCTGCTGGCCGGCATGGGCCTGACGGCCAGCCGCCATCCGGTGCCGGCCGAGGCCGTCCACGCCTACGGCCTGCAAAGCCTCACCAACCTCATCGTGCGCCGGGTCTACGGCGACGGTGGCCCCACGGTGGCCCTGAACGCCCACGGCGACGTGGTGCCCCCCGGCGAGGGCTGGACCCACGACCCCTACGGCGGTGAGATCGTCCCCGACGCCACTGGCGGTCAGCTCTACGGCCGCGCCTCCGCTGTCAGCAAGAGCGACTTCGCCACCTACACCTTCGCGCTGCGGGCGCTGGAGGCGGTGGCCCAGCCCCGGCGCGGCGCCCTGGAGCTGCATTTCACCTACGACGAAGAATTCGGCGGTGAACTGGGCCCGGGCTGGCTGCTGGCGCAGAACCTGACCCACCCGGACTTCCTGATCGCCGCGGGCTTCAGCTACCAGGTGGTCACCGCCCACAACGGCTGCCTGCAGCTGGAGGTCACACTGCACGGCACGGCCTCGCACGCCGCCTACCCAGAGACCGGGGTGGACGCCCTGCAGGCCGCCAACACCTTGCTGACCGCGCTCTACGCCCACAACGACGTGCTGCGCACGCGCCGCTCTGCCGTCGCCGGCATCACCCATCCCTACCTGAACGTGGGCCGCATCGAAGGCGGCAGCAACACCAACGTCGTGCCCGGCAAGGTGGTGCTCAAGCTGGACCGCCGCATGATCCCGGAAGAGGACGTGGTGGCGGTGGAGGCCGAGGTGCGCGCGCTGATCGAGCAGAGCGTGGCAGCCTGCCCCGGCATCCGGCTGGAGATCAAGCGCCTGCTGCTGGCCCACTCGCTCAAGCCCCTGCCGGGCCATGAGCAGTTGGTGGCCCCGCTGCAACGCCACGGCGAAGCGGTCTTCGGCGAACCCATCCCCACCTCCGGCACGCCGCTCTACACCGACGTGCGCCTGTATGGCGCCCGGGGCATCCCGGCCGTCATCTACGGTGCCGGCCCGCGCACCGTGCTGGAGTCCAACGCCAAGCGGGCCGACGAGCACCTGGCCCTGGCCGACCTGAAGCGCGCCACCCGGGTGGTGGCCCGCGCGCTGGCCGACCTGCTGGCCTCGGCCTGAGCCGTCACCGCAGGCATCGCACGCTTCTTGCACACCCCTTTCCAGATCCCACCGTCCCTTCCGACCTTCCGGAGTTCACCATGCGCTTTTCCTCCTTCGCCCGCCTGTCCCGACGCAGCCTGCTGAGCCTGGCCGCCGCCCTGACCCTGCCCGCCCTGGCACAGGCCCAGAGCACCCCGATCAAGTTCCAGCTGGACTGGCGCTTCGAAGGCCCGAGCGCCTTCTTCCTGGTGCCGGCCGCCAAGGGCTACTTCAAGGCCGAGAAGTTGGACGTCACCGTCGACGCGGGCAACGGTTCGGGCAATGCGGTCAACCGCGTCGCGTCCGGCGCCTATGACATGGGCTTTGCCGACCTGGCCGCGCTGATGGAATTCCAGGCCAACAACCCGACCGC
>JAYSCA010000493.1:0-2724 GCA_041915165.1 Ideonella sp. | reverse complement strand
CGGGCGCAGTTCCCTCATTACGAACACCACCGTTGTCTGCACCCGGTGCGCGAAGGCAGCCGCTGGTTGCTGGGCGGTTGGCGCAAGTGGCACAGCCGCTGGACGGAGCGCCACATGCAGGACTTCCTGAGCGACCCGTCCCGCCGCAAACGTTACTTCCTGGTGCCGCTGCAGGTGCACAACGATGCCCAGATCGTGCGCCACTCCCGCTTCGGCTCGGTGGCCGAGTTCATCGTCGAGGTGCTGGAATCCTTCGCCCAGCATGCGCCGCAGGATCAGCTGCTGGTGTTCAAGCACCACCCGCTGGATCGACCCTACAACGACTACCGGGCCCTGATCCGAGAACACGCTGCCCGGCTGGGGCTGGACGGGCGGGTGCACTACATCCACGACCAGCATCTGCCGACCCTGCTGCGCTTTGCCCGCGGGGTGGTGACGGTCAACAGCACGACCGGCCTGCAGTCGCTCTACCACGGCACGCCGGTGGTGACGCTGGGCGACTGCTTTTATGCCGTGCCCGGCCTGGTGCATGCGGGGCCGTTGGCGGCCTTCTGGCGGCAGCCCGGCCGGGTGAACCGCCCCCTGTTCCTGAAATTCCGCGCCCACGTGCTGCGCGAAACCCAGCTCAACGCCAGCTTTTACGCCGAGGCCCCCGGCTTGCCGGCCATCGGTGCCGTGCTCAGCACCGGTGACAGCCGCCGCCGTGCGCTGGCCGGGTCCACGCCCAGCGCCGCCGACCAGGCGGCCAACTGGTCCTCGCCCACCGCGCCCACATTGAAGTAGGCCGCCTGCGGGTGGGCCAGGTAGAAGCCGCTGACGCTGGCCGCCGGCGTCATCGCCATGCTCTCCGTCAGGCCCATGCCGATGGCCTCGGCCTGCAGCACGCGGAACATGTCGGCCTTGACACCGTGGTCGGGGCAGGCCGGGTAGCCCGGCGCCGGGCGGATGCCCTGGTACTGCTCGGAGATCAATTCGGGGTTGCTCAGCGCCTCCTGCGGCGCATAGCCCCACAACTCGGTGCGCACCCGCTGGTGCAGGCGCTCGGCAAAGGCCTCGGCCAGGCGGTCGGCCAGGGCCTTGAGCAGGATGGCGTTGTAGTCGTCGTGTGCGGCCTCGAACTCGGCGGCCTTCTGGTCGGCGCCCAGGCCGGCCGTCACCGCGAACAGGCCGATGTGGTCGGCGCCCTGGCCCTTGGGCGCGATGAAATCGGCCAGTGAGCGGTTGGGGCGCGGCACGCCGTCGATCACCGGCCGCTCCTGCTGCTGGCGCAGCGGCGCCCAGCGCATCAGCACGTCCTGGCGGGTCTCGTCGCGGTAGACCTCGATCACGTCGTCGTCCACCGTGTTGGCCGGGTAGAAGGCCAGCACGCCGTTGGCCTGCAGCCAGCGGCCGTCGATGATGCGCTTGAGCATGGCCTGGCCGTCGGCGAAGACCTTGCGGGCGGTGTCGCCCACCACCGCATCGTCCAGGATGGCCGGGTAGGGGCCGGCCAGGTCCCAGGTCTGGAAGAAAGGGCCCCAGTCGATGCACTGGGCCAGCTCGGCCAGGTCGTAGTGGCGGAATTCGCGCCGGCCCAGGAACTTGGGCGCCGGCGGCAGCAGGGTCCAGTCCACCGGCGTCTTGTTGGCGCGGGCCTGGGCCAGGCTCACCAGCGGGGTCTGCTTCTTGTTGGCGTGCTGCAGCCGCACCCGCTCATAGTCGGCTTCCAGTTCGGCGATGTAGGCCGCGGCGCGCTCGTCGCTCAGCAGGTCCGAGCACACGCCCACCGCACGGGAGGCATCGGGCACGTAGACCACCGGGCCGTCGTAGTGCGGCGCGATCTTGACGGCGGTGTGGACCCGGCTGGTGGTGGCGCCGCCGATCAGCAGCGGCATCTTGCGGCCGGCGAACCAGGGGTCGCGCGCCATCTCGGCGGCCACGTGCTGCATTTCCTCGAGGCTGGGGGTGATCAGGCCGGACAGGCCGATGATGTCGGCGCCTTCGGCCTTGGCCTTGGCCAGGATGTCCTGGCAGGGGACCATCACCCCCATGTTCACGACCTCGAAGTTGTTGCACTGCAGGACCACCGTGACGATGTTCTTGCCGATGTCGTGCACATCGCCCTTGACGGTGGCGATGACGATCTTGCCCTTGGGCTTCACGTCGCCGCCGGCGTCGGCCAGGGCCTGCTTCTCGGCCTCGATGTAGGGCAGCAGATGGGCCACGGCCTGTTTCATCACGCGGGCGCTCTTGACCACCTGGGGCAGGAACATCTTGCCGGCGCCGAACAGGTCGCCCACCACGTTCATGCCGGCCATCAGCGGGCCCTCGATGACGTGCAGCGGGCGCCCGCCGCTGGCGTGGATGGCCTGCCAGGCCTCCTCGGTGTCGACCTCGATGAAGTCGGTGATGCCGTGCACCAGGGCGTGGGAGAGGCGCTCGTTGACCGGCGCGGCGCGCCAGGCCAGCTTGGCGCTGTCGTCCTTGGCGGCGCCCTTGACCTGCTCGGCGATCTCCAGCAAGCGCTCGGTGGCGTCGGGGCGGCGGTTGAGCACCACGTCCTCGACGCGTTCGCGCAGCACCGGGTCCAGCTCGTCGTAGACGCCGATCATGCCGGCGTTGACGATGCCCATGTCCATGCCCGCCTGGATGGCGTGGTAGAGGAACACGGTGTGGATGGCTTCGCGCACCGGCTCGTTGCCGCGGAAGCTGAAGCTCACATTGGACACACCGCCCGACACCTTG
>JAYSCA010000492.1:0-2725 GCA_041915165.1 Ideonella sp. | reverse complement strand
GATGGCGCCGGTCAGCACCAGGCCCAGCACCGAGGCCATGACCAGGGCCGACCAGATGGCCACCGTGTTGCCGTAGTAGGAACTGGTCAGCAGCCGCGCGCCCAGGCCGGCCTGGGCGCCGGTCGGCAGCTCGGCCACGATGGCGCCGACCAGGCCCGCGGCCATCGAGACCCGCAGGGCGGGGAACAGGAAGGGCAGCGAGGACGGCAGGCGCAGCGTCCAGAAGGTCTGCACCCGGCTGGCGGCGTAGGTGTGCATCAGCTCCAGCTCCAGCCGTTGCGGCGCGCGCAGGCCCTGCACCATGGCCACGGTGACGGGGAAGAAGCAGAGGTAGGTGGCGATCACCGCCTTGGGCATCAGACCTTCAAAGCCCAGGCTGCCCAGGATGACCATCACGATGGGCGCCACGGCCAGCACCGGCACCGTCTGCGAGGCCACCACCCAGGGCAGCAGGGCCCGCTCCAGCGTGCGGGCGTGGACGATGGCCACCGCCAGCAGAATGCCCAGCAGGGCGCCGGCGACAAAGCCCAGCAGCGTGGCCTCCCCGGTCACCCAGGTGTGCAGCACCAGGCTGCGCGGCGAGTCGATGGGCCAGTCCACCAGACCAGACCAGAGGTCCACGGCGATCTGGTGTGGCGCCGGCAGCACCGGGCGCTGCATGGCCAGCGTGGCCCGCACCAGGTCCTGCCAGGTCCAGGCCCCTTGCGGGTCCAGCACCCGCTCGATGGTGCCGGGGGCGTTCAGGCCGATGGCGGCGCCATACCAGACCAGCAGGGTCAGCGCACCGACCACCAGCACTGGCAGCACCTGGCGGCGCAGAAAGTCAGTGATCATGGTGTCCGTCGGCCAGGGCTTCGCGCACCTCGTGGGCCAGCGCGGTGAATTCCGGGGTGTCGCGCATCGCCAGCGTGCGCTCGGCGGGCAGCGGCGAGTCGATGATCTTCACGATGCGGCCCGGGCGGGGCGACATCACGACGATGCGGCTGGACAGATAGACCGCCTCGGCGATCGAGTGGGTGACGAAGACCACGGTGCGCTGCTCGCGCCGCCAGAGGTCCTGCAGCTGCACGTTCAGGCTGTCGCGGGTGATTTCGTCGAGCGCGCCGAAGGGCTCGTCCATCATCAGCAGGCGGGGCTCGAAACCCAGCGCGCGGGCGATCGAGACCCGCTGCTGCATGCCGCCGGAAAGCTGCCAGGGGTACTTCTTCTCGAAGCCGGCCAGCCCGACCCGGGCCAGCTGCTCGCGGGCGATCTCCTCGCACTGGGCCGGCAGGCGGCCCTGGATCTGCAGCGGCAGCATCACATTGGCCAGCACGGTGCGCCAGGGGAACAGCGCCGGGGCCTGGAACACGTAGCCGTAGGAGCGGGCCATGCGCGCCTCCTGCGGCGTCATGTCGTTGACCCACATCTCGCCGGAGCTCAAGGGCTCCAGGTCGGCGATCACCCGCAGCAGGGTGGTCTTGCCGCAGCCCGAGGGGCCGATCAGCGAGACGAATTCACCCTGGCGGATGGTGAGGTCCACCTCCTTGAGGGCGTGCACCGGCGCATCGGCGCCTGGATAGACGACGCTGGCGCGTTGGACTCGGATGGCATCGCGGGCGGGCGCCTGCGACGGAGAGGGGGCGGTGGGTTCCGCGGTGGGAAGGGACTCGGCGATCATGCAGCGGCGCGGATGACGTGGAGGAATCTGACCAACCGGTCAGGTTTGGAATCCTCTTAGCCAGTTCCGTGCCACGTTGCGGAGGGCGGATCGGCACTCATCGCCGGTGCGGCGCACTGCGATGAGGCGGTCTCCGCACCGGGGTGGTCCGGTGTGGTGCGGACCGGGCCTCCCGGCCGGGTCCGTGCCGAAACAGGGCTCAGGTCCCGGCGGGCAGGAAGCCTTCGACCGACAGATAGCGCTCGCCGGTGTCGTAGTTGAAGCCCAGCACCCGGGTGCCGGCCGGCAGTTCGGCCAGCTTCTGGGCGATGGCGGCCAGCGTGGCGCCGCTGGAGATGCCCACCAGCAGGCCTTCCTGGCTGGCGCTGCGGCGAGCGTAGTCCTTGGCGGCATCGCCTTCGACCTGGATCACGCCGTCCAGCAGTTCGGTCTTCAGGTTCTTCGGCACGAAGCCGGCACCGATGCCCTGGATCGGGTGGGGGGCGGGCTGGCCACCGCTGATCACCGGCGAGGCGGAGGGCTCGACCGCGAACACCTTGAGCTGCGGCCACTGGGCCTTCAGCACGCTGGCCACGCCCGACAGGTGGCCACCGGTGCCCACGCCGGTGATCAGCACGTCCAGGCCTTCGGGGAAGTCGGCCAGGATCTCCTGCGCGGTGGTGCGTTGGTGCACTTCCAGGTTGGCGGGGTTCTCGAACTGCTGTGGGATCCAGGCGCCGGGTGTGCTGGCGGCCAGTTCCTCGGCACGGGCGATGGCGCCCTTCATGCCCTTTTCCTTGGGCGTCAGGTCGAAGCTGGCGCCATAGGCCAGCATCAGGCGGCGGCGCTCCAGGCTCATGCTCTCGGGCATCACCAGGATCAGCTTGTAGCCCTTGACCGCGGCGACCATGGCCAGGCCGACGCCGGTGTTGCCCGAGGTGGGCTCGATGATGGTGCCGCCCGGCTTCAGCGCGCCACTGGCTTCGGCCGCCTCGACCATGGCCAGCGCAATCCGGTCCTTGATGGAGCCGCCGGGGTTGGTGCGCTCGGACTTGATCCAGACCTGGGCCTCGGGGCCGAACAGGC
>JAYSCA010000491.1:0-2753 GCA_041915165.1 Ideonella sp. | reverse complement strand
GCGCTGGGACCTGGCCGACAGCAGCGTCTACCCGCGGCGCAGCCTGTGCCTGCAGTACCAGGAGAGCGACCTGGACTTCGTGCTGCGCCTGATGCGCGAAGAAGGCCTGGTGGCCTGGTGGGAACACGCGGGCGATGCCGACGACGCCACCCTGGGCCGCCACACCCTGGTGCTGGCCGACCACAATGCCGCCCTGGCCGCCAACCGGCAGTCCGAGGTGCGCTTCACCGCCAGCGACCACACGCTGGGCGAGGACAGCCTGACTCACTGGCGCGACCTGCAGCGCGTGAGCAGCGCCCGTGTGGCCCTGCAGAGCTGGGACCACCGCAGCCTGTCGTCCCGGCCGGTGCAGGCCGACACCGGCAGCAACGGTGCAGGCGCCCCCCTGCCCGAGCTGGCCGTGGCCGATGTGCCCGGCGCCTATGCCTACGAGGACCTGGACCAGGGCCAGCGCCTGGCCCGCGTGCAGGCCGAGGCCCTGGGCGCCCTGCAACAGCGTGCCCTGGCCCACGGTCCCTGGCGCCGTGCCGAAACAGGCACCACCTTCACCCTGGTGGACCACCCGCTGCACGATGGCAGCGACGACGGCCGCGACCGCTTCGCCATCCTGGCCTGCCAGCACCGCGCCCGCAACAACTTCTCGGCCGATGCCCGCGCCCGGCTGCGCGCGCTGGACCGGCAGCTGGCCTTGGAAGCGACCGCCGAGGCTGCCGATCAGCACGGCACGCAGGACGACGCGGATCGCGAACTCCCGCTGCACGAAGCGGCGCTGCTGCTGCAGCCGGCCGCCGTGCCCGTGCGCATGGCCCAGGCCCCCGCGGGCGATGGCCCCGGGCGCTGGGGCACGCTGGGTGCCACGGCGCTGCGCACAGGCCCCACGGTGGACCTCTTCGATCCCCGCTCGGCCCGCCACCTGGCCCAGCCCGATGCCCGCCTGGTCCCACGGCCCTCGGTGCACGGCAGCCAGACGGCCCTGGTGGTGGGCAATGGTATGGGCAACAACGGCCCCGTGCACACCGACCGGGATGCCCGCATCAAGGTGCAGTTTCACTGGCAACGCGGCGGCAACGCCAGCCACCGGCTGATGCATCCCACGGGTGAGAATGCCCCCGCCAGTGAAGCCAGCTTCACCTGGGTGCGCGTGGGCCAGTCCATCGCGGGCGCCAACCACGGCGCGGTCTTCATCCCCCGGCTGGGCCAGGAGGTCGTGGTGGGCTTTGTCGGCGGCGACATCGACCGCCCGGTGGTCCACGCCGTGGCCTACAACGGCCAGGGCAGCGACGACGCCCAGGGCAACCAGCAAGGTGCCGGCGCCGCCGGGGCTGTGGGTGCGGCCCCGGCCTGGTTCCCGGGTCAGGCCGATGCCGCCCCCCACCAGGGCCACCAGCACCCGGCCGTGCTGCTGGGCTACAAGAGCCAGGAACTGGCCAGCTCCAGCAGCGGCCAGGGCGGCTTCGGCCAACTGGTGTTCGACGACAGCCCGCAGGCCGCCCGCATCGAGCTGGGCAGCTCCACGCTGGTGAGCCAGTTGCAGCTGGGCGCCCTGCTGCAACAGCAGGACAACCAGCGCCTGGCCCCGCGCGGCCATGGGCTGGACCTGCTCACCCAAGGCCATGGCGCCCTGCGCAGTGGCAGCGGCCTGCTGCTCACCGCCTTTGCGGAATCCCCCAGCACCGGCGCCGGCCAGCAGCTGCAGGCCCGCGACCCGCTGCAGGCCCTGCAGACCGCGCAGGACCTGGTGCACACCCTGGCCGAGACGTCCCAGGCCCATCTTGCCCAGCTGCCGGGTGAGCCCGCTGTGGCCGGTGCTCAGGCCGGCGACACCACCCACCAACTGCCCAGCGAGCAGGGCCTGGCGGCGCTGGCCGCCAGCCTGCAGGCCAGCGACAGCCGGCAAGGCGGTGACAGCACCAGCGCAAGAACCAGCGACGAGAACACCATCGCCATCGACGGCGGCTGGGGCAGCGTCAGCGCCTGGGACCGTCCGGACATCACCCTGGCCGCCCCGGCCGGCCTGGGCCTCTTCACCCCGGCCCAGACCATCCTCAGCACCCAAGCCAGCCTGACCCTGAGCGCCGGTCAGGACCTGCTGAGCCTGGCCCAGGGCCATCACGCCAGCGTGGCCAAGGCCGGCGCCGTGTTGTTCACTTATGGCAAAGCCAGCAACGCCAGCAAGCCCAACGCCGAAACCGGCATCGCCATCCACGCCGCCACCGGCAGCCTACAAGCCAGCGCCAACACCGCCACCGCCGAACTCACCGCCAGCCAGGCCATCGACGTGGCCAGCACCCAGGCCAACATCCTGGTCGGCGCCCCCACCAGCGTGCAGCTGACCGCCGCCGGCGCGGCCATCGACATCCAGAGCGGCAGCATCACGCTCAAGGCGCCGGGCAGTGTGCAGTTCAAGGCAGCCAGCAAGGTGTGGACGGGGGGAGGAACGAGTTCAACTCAAACTCCGTCACTTATCCATGTCAATTTGGTTCTGCCAGAGGCATCCGACCACAGTGCAAAGCTGGATGTTTACGACATATTCTCGGCCGTTGATTTCAATGAAGTCGAGTATGCCGCACGACACAAGGATGGATCCTACATGTCGAGTCCCATGAGTTCGTGGACCCGCTTGTTGAACAGATCAGACCGTTGGGATTGCCATTGCTTGAGTGCCTGAATGGGTGACAGGTGATGGAGCGCCTTCTGGGGGATACGGTGGTTGTACGTGGCCAGGTAATGCTTGAGCGTCGTCTCCAATTCCT
>JAYSCA010000490.1:0-2758 GCA_041915165.1 Ideonella sp. | reverse complement strand
ATTGCAGCGGCAAGGTCTGCAGGTGCTGCAGCGAAGCCAGGTAGGCGGCCATGTCGCCATCGGGCGGGTTGATCACCACGGTCGAGCCCTGCATCACATGGTCCCCGGTGAACAGCAGGGCCTCCTCTTCCAGCCACCAGCAGACGTGGTTGGCCGCGTGGCCGGGCGTGTGCACCGCGCGCAGCGTGGTGTCCGGCCCCAGAACCCAACGCTGCCCGGGGTGGGGCGGCTCGTCGGGCGCGAAGGCGGTGTCCTGCCATTCCGGATGGGCCGCCGGCAGGCCGACCACGCGGGCCCCGGTCAGGGCCTGCAACCGGCGCACCGCGGGCGAGTGGTCCTTGTGTGTGTGGGTCACCAGGATGTGCGCGATGCGGCGTGGCCCGGCGGCGGCCAGCACGGCCTGCAGGTGGCGTTCCGTGTGGGCATCGTCCGGGCCGGGGTCCAGCACCGCCAGCGCGTCGCTGCCGGGCGCCCCGATCAGGTAGGTGTTGGTGCCGGGCCCGGTCATCATCGAGCCATTGGCGCAGGTGATGCGCTGCACCCGCGTGGACAGGGTCACCGCCCGCTCCGGTGCCAGCGTGATCCAGACATCGCCGCGGCCCTCGGTGTCCAGGCGCCCGATCTCGGCCCAGGCCGGCTCCTGCGGCAGCACCGGCCGGGTGCCCTGTTCGTCCCGGCCCAGGCGGGGAAACTGGCGCTCCACGGTGGGGCGCTGCCGCGCCGCCGCCAGCGCCTCGGCGACGCTGGCATGGGCCGACAGCTCCTGCAGCAGACGGCGGGTGACCGGCAGCATGCGCAGCTGTGCCGCCAGGGCCTCGGCAGGCGTCAGCCAGGCCAGCTCCAACGCCTCGCCCGCATCAACCACGGCCTCCTGTCCCTGCGGCGCCCGGGCCAGGAAGAACCGGGTGTCGAAACGCGGCTTCATGCCCAGCGGGGTCAGCCAGTGGGCCTGGTAGGCCAGTTCATCCCCGGCCAGGCGCAGGTCCAGCCGGCGCACCAGGGTGGCAAAGGCCGCACCGTCGCCCAGCTGGGCACGTTCGGCCTGGGCCTGTGCCAGCGCTTGCGGCCGGCCATGGGCCAGCAGCAGCCCCACCTCCTCGAAGCACTCGCGCACGGCGGCGATCGCATAGTCCAACCCGCCCGTGCGCAACTGCATCCGCTCGCTCAAGGCGGCATCGTCCGGCCCGTCGATCCGGTCCCGCAGCGCGGGATCGGCCGGGTCCAACACCCCGCCGGGGAACACCCAAACGCCACTGCGCATGTCGCCGTCGCGCACGGCCCGCCGCAGCAGCAGCACTTGGGGCCCGGCCGGCGCGTCCCGCATCACGATCACGCTGGCCGCCCGGCGCGTGCCGGCCAGCACCGGGTCGTCGAGCCAAGGCCCTCCGGGCAGCGGCAGGGCAGTGGCGGTGGCGGTGGCATTCATCCGGTGTCTCCTGGGTTCTTTTTGTGGCAAGGCTGACAAGCCGGTCACAGTCTAAGGAGTTTGGCCGGCGGCGGCAGTCGGGGATGACTGACCCGGACCGCGCGCTACAGTGGCGCGATGTCCGCCGACGATTCCCCCGCCGCCTGGCTGCGCATCGAGCCTCTGGGCCGCACCGTGCCGGTGGCCCTGGGACAGAGCCTGCTGGAAGCCGCTGACGCCGCAGGCATCCGGCTGCCGCGCTCCTGCCGCAATGGCACCTGCCGGACCTGCCGCTGCACGCTGCGCAGCGGCCAGGTGCACTACCGCATCGACTGGCCCGGCCTGAGCGCCGAGGAACGCGCCGAGGGCGAGGTGCTGCCCTGCGTGGCCGAGCCGCTGGAGGACGTGGTGCTCGTGGTCCCGGGCGCCCACGCGGTCTGATCGGCTCACGGACTGTCGCCGTCCTGTCAGATTCAGGTCTGATCCTTGCTAGTGGTGCGCAAGAACCCGGTGCATCTTCGATGCCCCCTCGCCGTCTGCCCACCCTCAGGAGGACACGATGCCTGGATTGCCGAGCTTCATCCGCCGCCACCTGCGCTGGTGGCTGTGCGCGGGTCTCTGTCTGAGCGCCTGGAGTGCCCAGGCGGCCGACAACGCCCTGGCGATGCACCGGCTCGGTGCTTTGGAGAACGCCGGCGCCCAGCTGCGCGGCCCTGCGCTCTACCTCAAGGGCGATGGCCCGCCGGAAGCGGCTTCATTCGCCGCCTTCCTGCATCAACTCTCCGACGACCGACTTGATGTCGTCGTGCTGGGGGCCAGCTACCCGAACTGGGAAGGCGAATGCCGCACGATCGCCGCCCTGGACCAGGTCAACTCCTGCACCACCATCGTGATCCGCGACCCGCAGGAGGCCTCAGACCCGGCGGTGCTGGACACCATCCGCCACGCCGAGGTGGTCTATTTCCGCGGCGGCGACCAGTGCAACTTCATGCAATGGCGCGACAGCCCCCTGCCGGCGGCGGTGCGCCAGGTGGTGCAGCGCGGCGGCGGCACCGGGGGTGGCAGCGCCGGTCTGGCCATCCAGGGCTCGCTGGCGGTCTATGACGGCTGCCAGGGCAGCGTCAGCTCCTCCACCGCGCTGGCCGAGCCTTACCAGGACAGCGTCAGCTTCAGCGAGCACATGTTCGACTGGACCGCGCTGCACGACACGCTGACCGACAGCCACTTCGTCAAGCGCGACCGCATGGGCCGGCTGATGGCCTTCCTCTGCCGCCAGCTGGCCAGCGGCCGCACCGGCCAGGCCTGGGGCCTGGGCATCAACGAGGGCACGGCCGTGCTGATCGACCGCGACGG
>JAYSCA010000489.1:0-2759 GCA_041915165.1 Ideonella sp. | reverse complement strand
GGCCGCGACGGCTTCGAGTTCATGACCCCCGAGGGCCTGTCCATGGCCGGGCTGGACCTGCCGCTGGCCCCGCTGCTGGCCCTGGCGGATGACGACGAGCGCCCGGCCCTGCGGCGCCTGGCCGACCGGGCCGGCCTGCACCAGACCGATCCCGCCCGGCTGAACGCCTTGCGCGAACAACTGGCCCAGGCACTGCAGCTGATGAGCACCCTGCCCGGCCGGCTGGCCGATGCCGCCGCCTGCGAACGTCTGCAGCAGGCCCTGATGTCCAACGTGCTGGCCCTGCTGCCGGGCAGCGACGCCCATCCGGCGTCACCGGCGCCACACCGGGCCGCCCAGTTGGTGGCCCAGGCCCAGGCCTTCGTGCGGGCCGACCCGGAAACCCCGCACACGGTGGCCACGCTGTGCCAGGCCCTGGGCGTCAGCCGGCGCACCCTGCAGGCCGCCTTTCAGCAGGTGACGGGGCTGGCACCGGCCGCCTTTTTGCGCACCGTGCGGCTGGCTGGTGCGCGCCGCGCGCTGCGCGAGGCCCGCTCGGTGGCCGAGGCCGCCACCCAATGGGGTTTCTGGCACCTGAGTCTGTTTGCCCAGGATTACCGCGAGCTTTATGGAGAGCTGCCCTCGCTGACCTGGCGTCGTCTGCACGGCAGCGGCACCGCCTTGCACTGAGCGAATCTCAACGTCCCCAGAGCGTGATGCGGTCGACCCGCAGAGACTGGCTCATCCCTTCTGAGCAACCATCGATCCACAACCGCAACAATGGAGCTCCGGCATCTGGGATGACCTTGCTTGGCCTCGCGCTTTGCACACCGTCATAGCTTGCCACCAAGCCAGACGCGACAGACCACTCCACACGCACCGTACCCGGCATCTTCTTGAAGCCAGACAAGCCCAGCTGATGCCGCTGCCCGCGGTAGACCAGCTCCAGCCGGGGCACGTCGTCGTCGAAACGGCCCAGGCCCAGGGCCCAGCGGCTCACGTCCAGCTCGATCAGCACCCGCTGGAACTGCCCTTGGCGCCAACGGGCGTCCGTCAGCGGCAGCTCGGCCGCCGCCAGCGGACAGGCCGGGTGCCCCGGCGTGGGCTCGTAGAGCTGCGCATCCAGTGCCAACTGGGCCTGCAGCACGCCAGCCTTGGCGGCGGCCGCTGGCTGGGCGGTGAAACGCCAAGCGCGACCGGCCTGCGCCTGCGCGAAATCCCATTGCCCCAGTGGCTTCAGCCCAGCCGGCGCCGCCCCGGCGGTGGCCGCCTCGGCACACAGGGCCAGCCCCCAGCCACCGATCCGCTTGAGCCAGCCGCGCCGCGCCCCGTGCTGTGTCATGCCTTCCCCTTCACCACCGACCGCAGCGCGGGCGGCTCCTCCAACGGCTCCACCGTCACGGCCACGCGCGGCACGGCCCGGCCGCCACCGCGGATCACGCCGCGCAGCGGCGCCACATCGCCATAGTCGCGCCCCCAGGCCAGGGTGACATGGTCCAGCCCCACCGGCACGTCATTGGTCGGGTCCAGTGCCAGCCAACCGTTCTCCGGGCACCAGATGGCCGCCCAGGCATGGGAGGCGTCGGCGCCCACCAGGCGTGGCTGGCCGGGCGGTGGCTGGGTCAGCAGGTAGCCGCTGACGTAGCGGGCCGCCAGGCCCAGCGACCGGCAAGCGCCGATCATCACATGGGCAAAGTCCTGGCAGACGCCCCGCGACAGGCTCAGGGCCTCGGTGGCGCGGGTGTTGACCGAGGTGGCCAGGGGTTGGTACTCGAAACGCTCATGCACCAGCGACATCAGCGCCAGCGCGCCGTCCACCACGCTGCGCCCCGGCGTGAAGGCCAGCCGGCCGAACGCGGCCAGCTGCGGCGAATGCGGCACGAAGGGCGACGGCAGCGTGAACTCGACCGCCTCGGAGTGCACCGCCCCCGCGTGGTAGCGCAGCGACTCCGCCACCTCCTCCCAGGCCGGGCTGCGCGAGACATCGGGCAGCGCCGGCGTGGTCAGCCCGGCTTCGAAGGTGGAGATGACCGTCAGCTGCTCGTGCACCCGGGAATGGCTGAAGGCCATGCGCCGGTTGCCCCAGCTGTCCACGCTGGACTGGGCCGTCGGCACCACCAGCGCCGAGGCCTGGCGGTCGGGGGTGGACGCGCCCTCGTGCAGTTCCAGCCATTCGTCCGGCGTGGGGTCGATGGTCAGCGTCCAGTCGCGCACCCGCTGGGAATCGGTGGCACGCGGGCTCAGGTAGGCCACATGGTGGGCCAGCTCGACCGCGGCGTCGTAGTCGTAGCGGGTCTCGTGCTGCACGCGCAGCCAGCGCAAGATCGTCATTGCCACACCATCCGGTCGGCCGCGCCCACGTGGGAGAAGAGCTTGCGGCCGATCGCATCCGACACCGCTTGTGCCTGCACACTGCAGGCCTGCAGCGAGGCGATCAACAGCGGGTGCCCGGAGTCCGTGCCCTCGGCCGACAGCTGCGCCAGCGACCACTGCTCCGGCCGCTGCAGGCTGGCCACCACCTCCTGGGCCCAGGCCTGCTGGTGCCGGGACAGCTTGATCAGCCGGTCGCGCAGCGTGCGTCCCACCCAGGCCAGCGAGCGGGGGTTGTCGGTGTCGAACACCAGCAGGTGCAGCAGCGGCGCCACCTCGCGCCGGGCCTGGAAATGGGCCCGGTAGGTGATGGTCGAATCGAACAGGCCCAGCAGCAGCGCAAAGCCGTCATCGCGCTCGTGCACGCCGTGTTCAAAACAGCAGGCCAGCGCATGCGAGAGGAAGTCCAG
>JAYSCA010000488.1:0-2772 GCA_041915165.1 Ideonella sp. | reverse complement strand
CGATCGCGATGTCGACCGAATGGAGGAAGGCGCCGGGCATGCGCAGAAAGGCCGCCAGGGTGCCCCCGGCATCGGTGACGGCGGCGTTGATGCGGATGCCCAGCGTGCCGGCATGGGCCACCGCGGCTGCCACCATGCGGGCGGCGGCCTCGGCGCTGACCACGGCCTGGTCGGTGCAGACCGGGCCGGTGGCAAGGGTCGGTGCGGTGGCGTTCATGCGGCGCTCCTCGATGTGGTCAGAAGGCCTTGACCAGGGTGAAGCGCAGCAGGTGGCCCTTGGGCTCCACGCTGGTCGCGGCCTGGGAGGCGAACTCCTGGTAGAAGGCGCCCTTGAGGAACAGGCCCTGGGACAGCATCGGGTAGATCAGCTCGGCCCCCGCGGCGGAACGCGAGGCCTTCTGGTCCAGCGCGCCGGGGCCGCTGTCCTTGCTCATCTGCTGCTGGGTGTAGCCCACCAGGCCGACCACCACCGGGCCCAGCGCCTTGCCCAGGCCCCATTCCACCGACAGGGTCTGGCCCGGCTTGAAGCCGCTGCTCGTGGTGCGGTTGAACTCGTAGCGCGCCAGCACCGAACCGGTCCAGGTCTTGCCGGCGTCGAAGTAGTAGGTGCCGCCGGCCGTCAGCATGGTCGAGCCGTAACCCTTGCCGGGCGAGGCCGGCGAGTTGGTGGAGCCGCTGTCCAGCCAGTAGCCGGCCGCGGCCACCGCGTCCCAGTTGCTGCCGTGCCAGCCCAGCACCACCGGCCCCAGGTAGATGTCGCCCAGGTCCGTGTCGTTGTCGTGCAGCGGCACCACGCCCAGGTCGAGCTTGGTGCGCTGCAGCGGGATGATGGTCTCGACGCCGTAGTCGGCACCCAGGATCTTCTGGTCGGTGATCCAGACCAGGCGGTTGGCCAGGGCCGTCACGTGGATGCTGTTGCTGCCGGGCAGGTCCTCCTTGGTGCCTGGGGCACGCACCTTGTCGGCGTTGTAGTCGGCCAGGTAGCCCAGGTAGTAGACGCCGGGCGGCGGCACGCTGGCGGCCTGCACGCCTTCAACGCCCGGCACATAGTGGCCAGCGGCCTGGGCGCCCAGGCCCGCGCCCAGGCTGGCCGCCAGGGCCAGCGTGGTCTTCAGGAAGTTGGAAAAACGCATGTGGGAGGGTCCTTCGCGGTGGTCGTGTTCTTGTGGCTGCGGTCCCGGGCCGCCGCAGGGCGGCCCGAAGATCCGATCAGGTGTAGACGTCCGTGAAGGAAGGCACCGCTTCACCCGTGTGATAGAAGATCCCGTTCCAGAGCTGGTCCTCGGTCCAGGTCGTCACCGGCCGGTCGCGCTGGGCCAGGTAGCCCAGGCCGGCAAAGGTCTCGTTGCGGTTGCCGCTGGGGTCGAAGAAGTAGATCGTCTCGCCGCGGGTGATGCCGTGGCGGGTCGGCGCCACGTCGATCTTGGTCTTGTTCTTGGCCATCACGTCGGCCGACTTCAGCACGTCGTGCCAGCTGTCCAGGAAGAAGGCGATGTGGTGCAGGCCGCTCTTCACGCCACCCACGAAAGCGATGTCGTGCGGCGTGGTGGTGCGCGCCAGCCAGGTCGCGGCCTGAACACTGCCGCCCGGGCCGACCACGACCTGTTCGGTCAGGAAGAAGTCCAGCACTTCCATCATGAAGCGGGTGTTGTCCGCCACCGTGTTGATGCCGGCCTCGGGGTTCATCTCGCACATCAGCAGCGCGTGGTCCAGCCAGTGCGCGCCGGCGCCGCGGATGTCGTCGGGCCAGGGGTCGGGGTTGACCGTGCCCACATCGGTGCCCACGTACTCCTTCATGGCGTACAGGCGCATCTCATGCCCGCTGGGCAGCTTGAACTGCAGCATGCGGCCGGTGGACGGCAAGGTACCTTCGGGCAGCATCTCGGTGTGGATGCCCCAGGTCTCGATCTTGTCGCGCAGTTGGTCGAGGTCGGCGTCCTTCTCGACCTTGTAGGCGATGTGGTTCATGCCCGCCTGGTCCGAGGGGGTCAGGATCAGCGAGTACTTGTCCCACTCGTCCCAGCACTTGAGGTACACGTTGCCGGCCTTGTCCTGCATCGTGGCCTTCATGCCGATCACCTTCTCGTAATGACGCAGGGCCGCGGCCATGTCCATCACGCGCAGGCTGGCATGCCCGATTCTCAATACACCCATGCTTGTCTCCTGGTTGTCGTTCACTGCGGTTGGTTCAGGGAGGGGCCAGCCGCCACCGCAGCGGCATAGCCCTTGAAAAACGGCTTCTCGAACTTGCCCACCACCTCCAGCACCACGGGGGTGCTGGGGGCGACACGGCAGGCCAGGGTCACGCCCTGGCACTCCTCGTCGGCGCTGACATGGGCCCGGCTGACCGGCCCCAGCGCATGGATGGCGCCTTCCACGACGCGCACCTTGCACACGCCGCAGCCGCCGCTGGCACAGCCCACCGGGATGCCCTTGCGGCCCAGCTTCAACATGCCCGCCAGCAGGCTCTCGTCGTGGGCGCAGGGGTAGCGCTCGCCGGTCTGGGTCAGGGCCACCGTGACCTTGGGTCGGGTGTCGAAGATCATGGTCGGGACCTCCTCAGACGTTCTTGAACAAGGGGCTGCGCACCGCGCCGGCATCGGCGGCCGAGAGGAACTTCTCGGTGTGGATGTCGCGCTCGAACAGCCGGCCCTGCATCAGCGCACCGATGCAGGCTTCCACCATCGGCGGCGGGCCGCACAGATAGGCCTTGTGGCCGGCGAAGCCCTGCGGGAAGACGGCCTTGGCGGCCTCGTGCACATAGCCGCGTGC
>JAYSCA010000487.1:0-2773 GCA_041915165.1 Ideonella sp. | reverse complement strand
ACGGCCTCGATCAGCACATGGACGAATTCGCTGATCGAGTGGCTCACCGCCTCGGGCTGGTTCTGGATCTGCCCCAGCGTCACCCCCACCGGCAGTTCGGCCTGGATGGACTTCACCTGCGCCTGCAGGGCCTGGCCCAGCGCGATGATGTCGCCGCCCTTGGCCATCGATACCCCCAACGCCACCACCGGGTGTCCCTGGAAGCGCACCAGCGTCGTGGGCGGGTCCACATAGCCGCGGTGGATCTGGGCAATGTCCCCCAGCTTCAAGGTGCTGGCCACGCCGGTCGTCGGGTTGACCGCGCGGATGGGCATCTGGCGCAACGCATCCAGCGAATCCAGCGCCCCCTGGACCCGGATCTGCACATTGCGGCTTTCGGTGTCCACCACCCCGGCCGCCTCCACCGCGTTCTGGGCACCGAGCTGCGAGACCACCTGGCTCATGTCCAGCCCCAGCTCCGCCAGACGGCGCGCTGAGATCTCGACCTTCACCTCCTCGGTCTGCACACCGAACAGCGCCACCTTGGCGACATTGGGCACCCGCAGCAGGCGCGATCGCACGTCCTCGGCGAAGACCCGCAACTCCTCGTCGGAGAAGCCATCGGCCGACAGGGCGTAGATGGAGCCGTAGACATCCCCGAAGTCGTCGTTGAAATACGGCCCCTGCACACCCGACGGCAAGGTCGGCGCCATGTCACCGATGCGCTTGCGCACCTGGTACCAGGCGTCACTCACCGCGGCCGGCGGGGTCGAGTCCTTCACCTGGAACAGCGTCAGCGACTGCCCCGGTTTGGTGTAGCTGCGGATGGTGTCCGCATGCGGCACCTCCTGCAGCGTGCGCTCGATCTTGTCGGTCACCTGCTCGGCCACCTGCTGGGCCGTGGCGCCGGGCCAATAAGCCTGCACCACCATGGCCCGGAAGGTGAAGGGCGGGTCCTCGTCCTGCCCCAGCTGGAAATAGGCGAACAGCCCCAGCACCATCAGGACGATCATCAGATAGCGCGTCAGCGGCGCATGTTCCAGCGCCCAGCGCGAGACGTTGAACGGCGCGCGGCGCGACGTTTGCTTGGCATCCATGTCGGGTTCCCGGTCGGCCAATCAGCGCGAGGCGGCCATCTTGGCCGGCTCCACATAGCGTTTGACCGTCTGCCCGGCCACCAACAGGTGCGTGCCGGCCGTGACCACCTCGTCGCCAGCCTTCAACCCGGCGGACACCACCACCTGATTGCCCTCGGCACGGGCCACCTGCACCGGCCGCGGCTTCACCGTCATGGCGCTTGGATCCAGCACCCAGACAGCGTCGTGGCCCTGCTGGCTCACCAGCGCGGCCAAGGGCAAGCGCAACACGCCGGACTGCGCCGGCTGCCGCAGCGACACCGTGGCGGTGCGGCCCAGACGCAGCTCGGCCGCCCCCACGTCGGCCTTGACCAGAAAGGTCCGGGTCACCGGGTCGGCCGCGCCAGCCACCTCCCGGATCACCACCGGCCACGGGGTGTCCTGCCCCCAGGCCTTGACCTGGACGGCCCCGGACCGCCCCAGCAGCGCCCGCACCGCCTCGACCTGGGTTTCCGGCACCGCAAACACCGCGTCCCGCGGTCCGTCATGGGCCAGCCGCAGCACCGGCGTGCCCGCGGCCACCACCTGCCCCGGCTCGGCCAGGGTGGCCGTGACCACCCCTGGCGCATCGGCCAGCAGCTCCGCATAGCCGGCCTGGTTGCGCTGCACCTGGGTCTGGGCCCGGGCCTGCTCCCACTGGGCCCGGGCGGTCTTCTCGGCCGTCTCATGCCGCTCCAGTTCGGCGGCGCCGATGAAGCCCTGCTCCCGCAGCGCCCGATAGCGCTTCAGGTCAGCACTCGCCAGGTCCAGGCTGGTCTTGGCCGCGGCTTCGGCGGCCTGGGCTGCGTCCTGCCCCAGCTGCAGGTCCCGGGCGTCCAGCCGGGCCAGCAACTGGCCGCGCCGCACCGTCTGCCCCAGGTCCACGGGTCGCGCCAGCAGCTTGCCCCCCACCCGGAAACCCAGGTCAGTCTCGGTGCGGGCCCGGATCTCCGCCGCGTAGTCCACCACCGGCTGCAGGGCTCCGCTCCCCAGTTTGAGCGTACGGACCGCCCGTACCGGTTCGGGCGCGGCGGGTTTGGGCGCACAGGCGGACAGCAGCAACACCGGCAACAGCGCAGCCAGCCAGAGCGGGCGGCGGCGAGGCGACAGATTCGTCATGGGCGAGGGACAGGCGGTCGCCCGTCGGGATGGTTAATGACTGGTTGGTCAGTAATGTAGGCAGCCCGCCTGGCGGCGTCAATCCGGGCACAGGGGCACTGCGGCGACAATCGCCCGCCGTGAGCGTCGAACATTACGAAAATTTCCCGGTGGCCTCCTGGCTGTGCCCAGCGGCACTGCGCCCGCCCATCACCGCCATCTACTGGTTCGCCCGCACGGCCGACGATCTGGCAGACGAAGGTGATGCACCGGCCGAACAACGTCTGGCCGATCTGGCGGCCTACCGGGCCGAACTCCAGCGGGTGGCCGCCGGTCAGCCCCCCAGGCCACGCTGGGCCGCGGTCTTCCAGCCGCTGGCGCGGGCCATCCAGGCCCACGCCCTGCCCGTGCCGCTGCTGGACGACCTGCTCCAGGCCTTCGAGCGCGACGTGCCCAACCCCCGCTATGCCGACCGGGCCGCTTTGCTGGACTACTGCCGCCAATCGGCCAACCCGGTGGGCCGGCTGCTGCTGCACCTGCACGGCATCACGCAACCACAGGCCCTGGCGCAGTCCGACGCC